>MFRL01000052.1 GCA_001784565.1 Candidatus Melainabacteria bacterium GWF2_37_15 | reverse complement strand
ACAGTAATCAGCCCTAATGGTGGTAATGTAGCTTTTTTTCTTATAAATCTGAGTGAGTGTTTAAAACTCCAGAATGTATCGGGGTAATCTGGGTAAACCATTAATATTTTCATTTAGGGGTGTCTCCTTAAAACATTATAGTATGCAAGTTTCAGACCCTTAAAGATATAATTCTCACAATACCGAGCTAATTTTTTCTAATTATATAACAACATTTTTAATTGGCAAAATTCTAATAATGTCGCTTTTTTTTAAACTTATCATCTGTCTTCTTTTTGAATTTACGAGCGTATAGTTTATTTCGTTCCCTTTTTTCCTTTTTTTGATTATTTTTAGCCAAATTTAACATCCTTAATAGTTATGTAAAAAAAATTTCCCAATGTTCAACTGTTGTAATCACTGTGTATTTAGACAACAGGTGTTCCTTGGAAAATCACTTGCTTCTAATAAGCATTAATAATTATTTATAATTACATAAAATTATTTTTACAACAACAAAAAATCTAAAGGCAGGAAAAATTACGCTTATTCGGGAATTAATTTTTTACTGTAATGGTTATATTTTTAAACTAATAACCTAAAAATGAGGGATAGTTCTATGCCTAATCCTGATAATGACAAACAGGAATACTTAAAAAATATAATAATTCATACCTTAACAAGCTATGACCTTGAAGAAGCCATCCGAAATATAACAATGGAGCTTGGAAAACTCTTTAACGCTGATAGAGTGCATTTCAGGCTTTATGATGAAGGAATGGGGGTATTTTCCGAAGTTATAGAAGAATACAGAAAAAATGAGAGCATACCCTCGGCAAAAGGAAAAATGATCTACCCTCAGGAATTTGACATATGTTTAAAAAACAGGCTGCTTGAAGAAAAACATATTTATATAATTGATGATGTAAATAAGTCTGAGTATCCCGAATCTTTTAAACAGCTATTTAAAAATCTTGATATAAATAATGAAATAGTATTTCCTATTTTTTACATGGATAATCTTGAATCAGCATTTTTTATAACAAACACTGCATCAGAAGAACTCTTATCCAAAAAAAATCTTGAATATTTAATGCCTGTAGCAAAAGAACTTTCTATTGGAACTCATTTGTTCAAAATACAGAATAGTCTGGTAAAAAAAGCGGAATATGAAAAAATACTCAGGGAAATAATAATGGAAGTCCGCTTATATGAGCGACCTCAGCAGATATTTGAATATCTGGTAAAGAGGCTGGCTAATCTATACGCTGTAAACAGGGCAGCTCACCTGCAGGTCGATTCTGAGGGAAATTTTGTTGTTATTTTTGAAGCAATAAGTGATAACCAGCCTGAGCTAAAATGTCAGACAATATTTACATCTGAATCTTTCAAAGAACTTACAGCCCATATGGAACACAAAATAGTAGTAATTAACGACGTTGAACAAATAAAAAATGAAAAATTAAGAAAATATTTATATGATAACAATATACGAGCGTTTATGCTCTATCCGCTTGAAGAAACTATTCATATTGCCGGAGGTAAAAAAATAACTGATAGGATTATGCTGTGTTCTCCTGTTCCGAGAAAGTGGACAGGAGTGGAAATAGAGAATCTGGAGCTTATAGCGGGAACAATAGATGTTGTTTATTCTGATATTTTAAGGAAAAAAGAAGTTAATGAAATCCAGGAAACTTTCCTGGCTTCGCTTATACATGACCTAAGAAGTCCTATTTTAGGAGAACAAAAAGCTCTTGAGTTTTTAATGTCGAGAAAACCGGATACTACTATTCAAGATATTGCTGAATATCATTTAAATATGTATACAACTAATGAAGACCTTTTAAACATCATTAACAACCTTCTTGGTGTTTATTCCTTAGAACTCGGACAACATGAGGTAGCAAAAGAACCTTCGGACATAAATAAGATTATTAATGACGGGATAAAGTCAATAAAACGTCTTGCTGATGAGAATGAAGATACAATAAGTGTAAATACTCAGGAAAAATTATCTGAAATTAAAATGGATCCTGATGAGATAAAAAGGGTTATTATAAACCTGGCCAGCAATGCAATCAAACATAATCCAAAAGGCATTAATATTAAAATTTCCGCCGAACAAAGAGATAATGAAATCCTTTTATCAGTGGCGGATAATGGAGTAGGAATACCTGAATCAGATAAAGTAAACATATTCCAGAAATATCCAAAAGCCAAAAGACAGATTGGAACGGGACTGGGATTATACCTGTCAAAACAAATCGTTGGACTCCATGGAGGAAAAATATGGTTTGAATCTGAAGAAGGTAAAGGAACTATCTTTTATTTTACTTTACCTATATAAGGATAATATTGTGTATAAAATAGCTTCGCTTCCTATAAAAATAATCATAGCCCAAAATGATGTTCTATATAGAAGGGCATTAAAGGATTTTCTTCAAGAAGACCCTGGCTTCAAAGTAATTGGAGAAACCAAAGACGGTAAAACTGCTGTTTCTCTCGCTAAAGAACTGGACCCGGATGTAATAATTATAGACCTGGAACTTCCTGTTATAGCAGGAGAAATAACAATCAGAAAAATCAAAAAAGAAAAACCATCCATTAAAATTATGGCCTTAACTTCCCATGAAAATCAGGATGAAGCGATGGAAGCATTAGATGCTGGTGCTAATGCTTATGTTAATAAAGATATTGATATGAAATACCTGAAGATGATTATTGAGACGGTTAATAAAGGTGCTGTCTGGATATCACCTCTTATTGGCAGAAAAGGATTATCAGGAAGTTAACGGGATACATCCTTATTTATGATATCTCCACGTTCGCCAGTTTTGAAATTGAAGTTATACTTATAATCTTCAAGCTTTTTAATATCAAGAATTTCTTCAGGCGGAGAATTTAAAAGTTTTTTACTCAGTTCATTTTGCATTTTTTCCACTTTATCAATATCTTCAGGGTTTATCTCCTCATTTTTTACTTTTGCCGTTCGGATTTTTGCCTCAAGTTCTTTCAATTCCTTCGGGAATATCCCCTCTTTTAAATGTACTGAATATGCTTCTCCGGTTGATATTTTCTGGATAATAAACCCATCCCCAATTTCCGGCTGAATACTTAATGTCCCAAAATTAGTTCTCGCACCTGTCATCATAGAAACAGCATCCACCCAGCAGGGCCCGTTCTTTGAAACCACTCTTAAATCAGTTCGATCAATTATTCCATCAGGAAAAAGTTTTGCTCCAGCTGCTTTTACTTGAACATAAGAAATAACAAGCCCATCGCACAAGTGTCCATGGATTAAGGCAAGGTCTTTAAGTGTAATTTCCTTGGTTTTAGTGGCATACCTGCCTAACGAGCTTTCAGTATCAAGCACTTTTATTGGCTGGTTATACTTTGCATTCACTGCCCAGTCAGGATAATACCAGGCGGATAATGATACTATAGTCAAAAATAGTAAAATGCTTTTCATCTATATTGAAACCCCGAATATGTGTGTAAGTGTCAAATAAATTCCTGCTAAAACAAAGATTATCCCTGTAACCAGCCTCATCCATTTCTCAAAAGCAGTGATCTTATTGTAAAATTTGCCAACAGAGCCGACGCTAAAAGCAATAACAAAAGCAAATAACATTACCGGCAAACCGGTCCCTATCCCATAAATAAAAGGTAACAGGATATTTGAGTTGTTCTGCATGGAAAGCGGGATAAGGCTGCCAAAGAAAAGCGCTGCTGATGTCGGGCAAAATGAAAGGGCAAACAGGATACCTAATAAGCCTGCGCCCCATATCCCCCAGCTCCCTGCCTTTTTTTGGATGTTTTCATCAACTAAATTGTTTGAGAAACTCAATTTTATAATGCCAAGCAGCAAAATTCCCACAATTATAAGAATCGGGCCCAGCGCAATACTGATATATTTTTGCAGGAAATTTGCTACAGATGGAACAGATAAAACCCCTGCAATGATTATATAGCCCACTAATATATAGCTCAAAACTCTTCCAAGTGAGTAAATAACGCCTGCAAGCAAGACTCTTGACGATTTAGTCACGTTTTTACCTATATATGAAACAGCAGCAATATTTGTCGCAAGCGGGCAGGGGCTGATTGAGGTTAGTATTCCGAGCCACAGGGCTGAAAACATTGCCAATAGCATATTTATTCTCCAAGATAAGTATTAATTTGTTCTGTTACATAGCCTTTAAAATCTTTTTCATTGCCAAGCTTTGTCCAGATTGGATTAAGAGTTTTCCATTCGGTTTGCTTACCATTTACTATTTTAGACAACACAACAGCTTTTGAAAAAAGGGCATAATCCTTTTTATAGTGTTCATTAGCTTTATCATCAAGGTTTATTCCCTGGTATACAACTTTACTGTTATTTAAGGAACTTACTGTTTCTTTGGTGTATTTTTCTATTTTCTGACAGCTTACGCATCTAGGCTTTGCATAAAAATAATACACAATTACCTGATCTGCTTTTTTAACTTCTGATTTCACCGGTACAATGTTTTTTTCTGCTTTTGTCCAAGGATAGCTAAAATTAAAGCCCATAAGCAGAAAAGCAGATACAATCAAAATACCTGATAATAATAATTTTCTAGTCATTTAAAACCTCCTTTATTTCTTCTACTGAGGGAACTTTGCCTGAAAATTTCACCTCTCCGTTGACTGCAAGAGCGGGTGTCATCATTACTCCAAATTTCATGATCTCAGTAATATCTTTCACCTTTTCCATTTCATATTCAAGTCGAAGATCGTCTGCTGCTTTCTTAGCCGATTCGGCTAATTTTTCACATTTTGGGCAGCCGGTTCCTAAAATTTGTATTTTTTTCATGATTTTTTCCTTTCAAAATAATTATGTATTTTTTCTTTAATTTCATCTCTTACTTCTTTAAATGCTTTTAGTAAGTCTTTCTGGGAGCCTATTGCTTCACCGGGATCAAAAAAACTCCAGTGCAGCCTCTCTGCTTTGCCGGGAAATATCGGGCAGGATTCTTTTGCGTTATCGCATACGGTTATTATCAAGTCAAAATCCTTGTTTAAAAACTCATTAACTGACTTAGACTTTTGATTTGAAATATCAATACCTATTTCTTTCATTACAGTGACAGCATTTTGGTTAACTTTTATAGGATTTATACCAGCAGAAAAAACCTCATATTCATCACCGTAAAATTGCCGCAATAATCCCTCCGCCATCTGTGAACGGCATGAATTGCCTGTACAAAGGAATAATACTCGCTTTTTCATTACTCAGTTCCTCTAAAAAAACGTCCCATAAACAAATCCGGTTATAGTCGCCATTACAATTACAAGCGAAACAAACACAACAGTCTTTTGTGTACCCATAATGCTCCTTATAACAAGCATATTAGGTAAAGACAGGGCAGGCCCCGCAAGAAGCAGTGCAAGTGCAGGGCCTTTTGCCATGCCGTTGCCGATTAATCCCTGTAATATAGGCACTTCTGTTAATGTTGCAAAATACATAAAAGCTCCGACAACTGATGCGAACAGGTTTGATAAAATTGAATTATCGCCAACAAACATTGTTATCCATTCAGATGGAATAAGTCCTTCATGCCCGGGTCTTCCAAGCAGTAATCCTGATATTAACACACCAAACAGGAGCAGTGGCAGGATTTGTTTTGCAAATCCCCAGGTAGCACTAAGCCATTCATTACTTTCATCCTTGGTTTTAACAAAATTAGGCAGCATGAAAACAAACAAAGCCGCAAAAACAGATGTTATAATCCATTTTGATTCAAATACAGAAGCAAAAAAACCTGTTGTAGATTGAGGATTTCCCCAGTTGGCAAAAACCAGAATCCCTACCATTACCACGAAAAATGCTGCATTCTGCCAGAGAGGTCTTGCTACTTCAGGCGCAGGCAGCATAGCCTGGGATGCAGCTTTTTCCTTTTCTTCATTTCTATATAAAAGATGCATTATCAGTCCGATTATCACACTAAAAGATACTGCACCAACCATTCTTGCTATTCCAAGCTCGAAACCAAGAATCCTTGCAGTTAGGATAATTGCAAGCACATTTATCGCCGGCCCTGAATACAAAAAAGCGCTTGCGGGGCCTAACCCTGCGCCCATTTTGTATATCCCTGCAAATAAAGGCAGAATTGTGCACGAACAAACAGCTAGAATAGTTCCTGACACAGAAGCGACACCATACGCTAATACCTTGTTAGCCCCTGCACCCAGGTATTTCATTACAGAATTTTGGCTGACAAACACAGCAATAGCACCTGCTATAAAAAATGCAGGGATAAGGCACAATAAAACGTGTTCCTGAGCGTACCATTTAGTAAGCTGCAGGGCTTCCATTATTGCATTATCAAATCTAGTGCTGCCAATCGGCAGGAAAAAGAACAGTAAAAATATTGAAACAATAGCAATAAGCGGCTTCAATTCTTTTTTCAAATCCATACAAATTTCCTCAATAATTTAACTTGATTTTATTATACATTACTATATGGCAAATTCGCCATATAGGCGATCTGGATTTTATAAAGTATGATCAAATAAAACCTTTAACCCCAGAATTATTAAAATAAGCCCAGCCGCTATTTCTAAATATTTAGTAGGAAATCTTTTGAATATATAGCCAGACCAAAAACCAATCAGGGAATTTATAAACGTAATAACTCCAATAATAACAGCAGGCAGCAATATTTTAACATCCGTGAAATATAACGTTGCACCCGCTGCCATTGCATCAATACTTGTTGCAATAGCCAGTAATAATAAAGCTTTTAAAGACAGATAAGTGGGTGCAGAGCGATCTCCCTCTTTTTCATCAAAAGCATCTTTGATAAATTTAATTCCCAAAATCAAAAAGATTATAAAAGCTATCCAGTGATCAAACTTTTCCACATAAATATAAATCCCTTTAGCAATAAACCACCCGATCACAGGCATTATTGCCTGAAAAGCCCCAACCCAAAAAGCTAAATAAAGTGAGTTTTTTCTTTTATTTTCAGTAAATATTAAACCCTGCGCAAACGAAACAACACTGGCATCAATGGATAAAGCTACAGCTAAAAATATAATTTCAATAAATGACACTTTTTACTTCACACTCTTACTTCATATTTTCTATGCACTCAAAAATATTCGTAATACAGGGGCATTTCAGCCTGTAATAAACATTCAAGCCTCTTTTTTCAGACTCCACAAGCCCAGCGTTTTTTAGGACAGCCAAATGCTTTGAAACGGTTGACTGGTCAAGTCCCAACTCCTCGGTAAATTTACACACGCACTTTTCCCCATCAAACAAATAATCCAGCATAAATAACCTTGCAGGGTGAGCAAGGGCTTTAATTACTTCAGAGCGATTTTTATATTTATCCAGAATTTCTTTTTTCAAAATTATCGCCAATACCTAAGCTAACAATATTATATCAAGAAGGTATTTCAAACAAAAAATGCGGTAAAACCCGCATTTTTTGTTAACCTGATTGAATTAAAGTTCTGCCAGTACCGGATCAGAATGCTTCTTGTACTGATTGTAAAAATTCATAATATTTCTTACATAGGTCTGGGTTTCTCTATAAGGTGGAATTGTTCCGTACCTTTGGACTGCTGTTGGCCCTGCATTATATGCTGCAAGCGCGAGCTGGGTTGATCCAAACTGTTGTTTCATTGATTTCAGGTACTTTATTCCTCCGCGTATGTTCTGGTCAACATTGTGGGGATTTACATTAAGTTCCTCTGCGGTTTGCGGCATAAGCTGAAATAATCCTATAGCTCCTACCGGACTGCGCGCGTCGCATTTAAATTCTGATTCCTGCCTTGCAACACTTAAAGCAAGATAAGGACAGAAGTCCTGTTTTTTTGCTTCCTTAACAATCTTTTTCTTGATTGCCTGTTCGGATAAGTTATTTGTGTGGCCTGAAATCGAAGCTAATGAGTAGTTTACTAAACCTGATAAACAAAAGCATACAACTGCTATAATAAAGCAGGTTAACAGTTTTTTTCCTTTCATCCTCGTCCTCTTCTAATTTACTCTTACCTACAACACGATACATATGTAAATCGTGCTTTTTTAAGGGGACGTGCGAAAAGGCTTATATGTTCCTTAAAAAATATTTTTTAAAGAAAGTTTCTAAAAAATTGCACTCATTCTTGACTTTATTAAAATCTGATATGTTAAACTTAGAGATGGGATTATCACAATCAGCTTTTCTGCTATGGTTAAATCCCTCATACTCATTATCAGGATCAAGAATATACCTTATTAAATCTGGACTTAACAACTTTAATCTACTCCCTTACCGTCTATATATATAAAAACAATGCATGGGTAAAAATTGCTAAATATGGAAAACTATTTTGACATAATAGGTACAGGCACCGCAGTTATTGATGATTTGCTTATACTACCCGATTTTCCCACACAAAATACTAAGGTTGAGGTTTTGCAAAGAAAAAAGCAGGTGGGAGGGAGTGTGCCCATGGCATTAAAAACATTAACAAGCCTTGATCTTAAAACTGCATTTATGGGAAAAATCGGAAATGATGAAGATTCCAGCTTTATTAAAAAACAATTGAGAGAATCAGGCATTAACGTAACAAACCTAGTTGAGGAAAGAGGAGCAAAATCGCCTTATTCACAGGTATGGATAAATATAAATAACGGTTCAAGGACAATTGCGGTAGATTCAGGAAAAGCTCCCGTCCTGAAGGAAAGGAATCTTGACTTTACCTGCCTGGCAGAATGCAAAATTTTTCACATCGACAGCAACGAACACGACGTAACCAAAAAACTGATAAACCTGTACAAGACCAAAGGAGCAAAAATATCAATTGATACAGGCAGATTCAAGGAAAAAACTCTGGAATTGCTTAATATGGTTGATATTATAATTATGCCTTTAAGTTTTGCTATGGACTGGATCGGAAAATACAATTTTGTGGGGTTAATATCCCAGGTCGGTGCCAAATATCCAAATAAGTTAGTCATAATCACTGATGGAGAGATGGGATCAATTTGTTCATGCCAGGGTAATATTTACCGTCAAAAGTCTTTCAAGGTAAATTGTGTGGACTCCACTGGTGTTGGCGGGGTTTATGCAGGGGGAATCCTTTACGGAGTCACAAAAAATTGGGAAATACCGAAAACGCTCGAATTTGCGGCTGCTATTTCAGCGTTACACTGTTCAAAGATAGGCTATGACGAGATGCCGGGGCTTGCTGAGGTAGAGGCGTTCTTAGCTAATTAAAGACGCACGGTGCATTTCCCTGAGCTGTTTTAGTTTATCCCTAATTTCCGCTGCTTTCTCAAAATCCAATATCTTTGCGGCTGAATGCATCTCTTTTTCAAGCTTTTCTATGATTTTTGGCAGGTCTTTAGTATCAATATTATACTCGACCATTTTCTCAGCAATGACATCCTCCACGCTTCTAAAGCTGTTTACCAATTCAAGCAGGTTGTTAGACAGCGGCTTGATAATGGTTTTTGGTGTAATGTTGTATTTTTCATTATGTTCTAACTGTATCTGCCTTCTTCTGTCAGTTTCATCTTTTGCCTTCTGAATACTGCCGGTGATTCTATCAGCATACATAATGACCTTGCCGCATGCATTCCTGGCAGCACGTCCTGTAGTTTGAATAAGACTGGTTTCTGACCGAAGGAATCCTTCCTTATCAGCATCCATTATTGCCACAAGCGTTACTTCCGGCAAATCAAGCCCTTCCCTTAAAAGGTTAACTCCAATCAAAACATCAAATTCACCAAGTCGCAAATCACGCAGGATTTCAACCCGCTCAAGTGACTGGATTTCGCTGTGTAGATACCTCACCTTTATGCCGAGCTGCACCAGGTATTCAGTTAAGTCCTCAGCCATTTTCTTGGTAAGTGTAGTAACAAGGATTCGCTCTTTTTTGACGGTTCTTTGTTTGATTTCACCTATTAAATCATCAACCTGGTTTGTGCTTGGACGTATCAACACCTCAGGATCAATGAGCCCGGTAGGCCGAATAATCTGCTCTATAATCTGTTCGGAGTTTTTAAGCTCGAATTCCGCGGGCGTTGCTGAAACAAAAATGGTTTGCTTAATCCTTTCCCAAAACTCATCAGATGTAAGCGGCCTGTTATCTCTTGCGCAGGGAAGCCTGAAACCAAAATCAATAAGTACATCCTTTCTTGCCCTGTCACCATTATACATTCCCCGAATCTGCGGGATCGTAACGTGGGATTCATCAATAAATAAAAGAAAATCATCCGGGAAATAATCAAGCAGAGTAGCCGGAGGGCTGCCAGGCAGCCTTCTTTCCAGTATTCTTGAATAGTTCTCAATCCCGCTGCAATATCCGAGTTCCCGTATCATTTCAATATCATACCTGGTTCTCTGCTCTAGCCTCTGGGCTTCTACAAGTTTATTCTGCTGTTTAAATTCGTTTAAACGCTCAGTTAACTCGTTTTTTATTAATTGGATGGTTTCTTCAAGATCTTCTGTCCCCGAAAGATAATGCACAGCCGGAAATATAACAGTGTCAGTGCATACTTCAATTGTATGGCCAGTAGTGGGATTTATCCTGGAAATCTTTTCCACTTCATCCCCAAAAAGCTGAATCCTGATAATAATGTTTTCATAAGAGGGCTTAATTTCAAAGATATCGCCCCTCACCCGGAAATTTCCCCGTTCAAGTTCCACATCATTTCGCTCATACTGGACACTTACCAGATGCCTCAATATCTCGTCTCTATCTACAAGATCGCCTGTAGATATTTTTATTGACCCTTTAAAATAATTCTCCGGCAGACCCAGACCGTAAATACAGCTAACACTGGCCACAACCACCACATCTTTTCTCTCAAAAAGGCTTCTTGTAGTGCTGTGTCGCAGTCTGTCGATCTCTTCATTAACACTGGCTGTTTTTTCGATGTATGTATCGGTACGTGGTATGTAGGCTTCAGGCTGATAGTAGTCGTAATAGCTTATAAAATACTCAACAGCGTTATTTGGAAGCAGCTCTTTCATTTCATTATAAAGCTGGGCAGCGAGTGTTTTATTGTGGGCTATTATCAAAGCAGGCTTTTGCGTATTTTGTATAACATGCGCCATGGTGAATGTTTTCCCTGAGCCTGTAACGCCAAGCAGGGTCTGCTTTTTACAGCCGTTAGAAATGCTTTCAGATAGGGCTTTGATTGCCTGGGGCTGGTCACCGGCCGGTTCGTATTTAGAAATTACCTGAATTAACCTGTTCATAGTTACATTTTACTACATAATGCAGATGACCAAATCGGGATTAAAAAATATTAAGTTTTATATTTTTAAATTAAGGCCTGCACGTGCAACATCTTCATTATAAGCCTGGTTTAACGCAACAGGAGTGGCATACGAGGCTCCATGCTTTATCTCTTTCCAAGGAGAATCATACACCATTTTTCTGCCTTGAATTTTGAAAAATATTTTTGGATTTTTTTCATAATCTTCTTCAGTTTCACAGGTAAACATATCTAAAAGGGTTTTCGCCTCAGTATAAAAACCTTCAAAATTAGAACTTTCAGGTATAAATCCGCATTTCATGAAGAAATCCATGCTTACTAATTTATTTTGCGGAAATAATTTTAAGCTTTCGAGCAAATTATCTGATTTTTTTAAATTATCCAGAAACGCTTTATAATCTTCCTTCTTGGTGAGTGCCTGTTCCGTCGTTTGCCCTTGAAATTCTCTTATGGCTTCATAACCGGCTATACGCTCGATCGGGACATCTATTTTTCCGTCTTCTGTTATGTCATATCCTGCAATAACCCCATTTTCCCAGATAGGCCTGCTCTCGAATACCCCTTTTGCAAAAACATCGACAAACTGGTTATCAGCACTTTCAGGATGTAATTTAAACGCTCCATCCATAAAACCCACTAATATCGTGTTATTAGCTACAGCATTCAATCCCAGAAAATCTTTTCCATAGTTCCCGGTACTGCAAAAGATTTTTTTAGTTTTACCAAGTTCTTCCATTTTTTTTAAAAATAACCCTACATCCGCATTAGGATCAAACATTTTTCTAATTTCATTTCTATTGAAACTCCTGTTTTCCTGAATTTCATCAATGGTTAAAGGAGGATCCAGCCTTGTATACAAGAACTCTTTTTTACCTTCTTCCGAAAAACCCGTACTAAAATCAACCTTTCCTAAGTTTGATGCCAGGGCTATATGCGTAATATCATCTCTTTTTTCTATTTTGGTTAATTGAGCAATTATAGATTCAACAGAGATTCTTTGTTCTAATTTCCCGTTATTATTAACAATTTCACTTATTTCAAAGGGAATTACTTTTGCATCACCTTTTAAACCTTTTTTAACGTGAGGCATGACTGCTTCTCCATGCGAGATATAATCAGCACATCTATCCCCGTTCACATCAACATTTGGAAATTCAGGCCGAAATGTATCTAAAACAGCGATATTACCGGGAGTGATACTATTAATCATTAAAAATACTTCTTTCTCACAAGACTAACAATTATATAAAACCCGTAAAAATAAAAATTAACCTTTTTTTAAAAAAATTTTTAATCATGCCTGGCATAATAAAAATGGAAAAGAAAAGAATTTAGAAATCCTACAAAAACAAGTCCAATTAACTATAGATACAGCTAGAAACAAAGGCAGGGTAGTTAGCAACCGAGAATATCGGGAACGTGGTCTGGTCTACAATAAATAACCTGTTCATAATCATATTTTACGACAGAGTGAGGTTTTTCATATAATGTAAGAGCAGGTTTTTCTTTTCTATATCTGGTATAAATTTCTTGCCAGAATGGAGAGATAAAATCCAGACTGAATACATCATCTTCTTTGCTCTTAAAATGACCACAGTATTTACATAGCGTATTAAGCTGCTGCCTGAATTTACGTTCAGTCCTGTCATTAAGAGATTTTAACCCGATATTTAGCCCGCACACTCTGTCAATACTAGCCCCCGCACCGCAGGGATAAAACCCGTATCTTGTAAGGGCTGTGCCGGATAATGATGATATATTGCAACCTCTTGAGAAGTCAATGCCTGGACTTTGGTACTTCTTAACATCAATCGGAGCAACGTTAAATGTATCAAATTTTGTTTGTTTGGAAGTTTTTTTATTACTGTTTTCATGGTGTATGATATAAGGCAGTTTCTTTAAAATATTCCTTGTTTCGCGGCTTACACCGTTTGTGGAAATAGTTATTTTTGTGTTTGGCGAAAATTTTAATTTATATTCAATAAAAAAATCAGTAATTTCAAAAATATCAGGGTGCAGTGTTGGTTCACCCCCTATGAGCACTATAAATGGCCATTTTTTATTTGCTTTTATACTCTCATAAATAAAATACTTAATTTGATATAAAGACATACGCTCTTCACTTGGAGCCTGTGCGCAGGACCTGTCACACTGGTTGCATTTCATATTGCAATCAGTTGTAATTTCAATTTCTAATTTATTTTCATGGATAAAAAACGGTAAATTAGTCTTTTCGCTTATAATTATGCTGATTCCTCTCCATAATTTGAAGATAATTTGCCAGTAAAAAATATGCTTAAAAAATGAGATTTTCCTGATAATACGCTCTAAAAATTCATAATTATCATTAATGAATTTTAACTCACTATTTACAAAGTCAAAAATACCGTTAAATGTGCCGGAAAAATAAATTTTTTTTTCTTTCGTCATAATAAATGTTTATAATTTATAATAAATAATAATTAAATTAGTAAAGTTTATAATAAATAGGATAATCTTAATTTAATGAATACTAAATATCCGATAATCCTAGCCATAACAGCCGCAAGCGGTGTTGTGTATGGCGTTAGGGTTCTTGAGTTTTTACTAAAAAACGGGTATAAAACAGAGCTCGTTATCTCTTCCAAAGCTTACTACATAGCCAAATACGAGCTTGGCCTGGAATTAAGCCATTGTAAAGAAACAATTCACAGAAATATATTGAATTTTTTGAAGTTAAAAACGGAAAATTTAAAGGTATGGCTCGATGATGAATTGTGGGCAAATCCGTCCAGCGGTTCTTACAGGACACAAGGGATGATAATTGCTCCGGCGAGTATGGCTGTTATTTCAGCAATTTCTCACGGGCATGCCGAAAATCTGGTTACTCGTGCGGCAGATGTGTGTTTAAAGGAAAAAAGACCTCTTACAATAGTCCCGAGGGAAACACCATTAAATACAATTCATCTTGAAAATATGCTAAAATTATCTAATCTTGGCGTTAATGTGGTACCTCCCGTATTTGGACATTATGCAAAAATAAAAACACTCGATGATGGCATAAACTTCGTGATAGGAAAGATTTTGGACGCCCATAAAATAAATAATGATCTTTATGAAAGGTGGCATTATGAAGAAGAAAAATAAGAAAATCCTGATCATTTCCGGCAAACAGTATTCCGGTAAAGATACGGTCGCAAGTATATTATTGGAGATGCTGCCTGACTTTAAGCTCGCTCCTCTTGCTAATGCCCTGAAAGAAGAATTCAGTGAAGAGAAAAACCTTTCAGTTGCTGAAGTGGAAAGGAACAAACCACTTTATAGAGCGGAATTAATAGAATTAGGCAACAAAAGAAGAGCTGAAGACCCTGATTATTGGATTAAAAAGGTGCTGGATTCTGAAGGAAATATTATAATATCTGATGCGCGGCTAAAGCATGAAATCGACATATTCGAGAAGTATGGCGCAATAAAAATCAGGGTAGAATCAGACAGAACACAAAGAGCCAAAAGAGGAAAACTCGTAAAGGAAGACGACACAACGGAAACAGATCTTGATAACTATAAAAAATGGGATTACGTAATAGAAAACAGCGGCACATTGGCTGCACTCAGGAAAAAGACTGAAAAAATAGGAAAAGAAATACTTAAAAGCTTATCATTACAGAAAGTGTAGAAAGGTGAAATATCATGGCAAGAATAGTTAGGCCGGTTCTGGCAATAAGATGCGTTCAATCATCATGTAGGACGCTTTTTGAAGTAGCAGTACTGGAAGACGGCAAAACCCAGGAAGTCGTATGTCCGGGCTGCGGTGAACATTATGTATACCCACCGCCAAAAGAAGAGAATTAACTCCTACAGCCAATATTTACAGGATATTTTTAACTGCAAAGTTTATAAAATAACCCTGGATGCCGGTTTTAGCTGCCCAAACAGGGATGGTACAATATCCAAAAATGGTTGCATTTTTTGTGATAGCGGGGGGTCTTTTTCACAGGCGCATTCCAATACGCTTGCCATTGAAGAGCAATTAGAGACTGGAATTTTACAATTAAAAAACAGGTTTAAAGCAGAAAAGTTTATATCCTATTTTCAGGCATTTAGCAACACTTACGGAGATATTAAAAGGCTTAAACAGGTGTATGACCAGGGAGTATCGCACCATGACGTGGTAGGGTTGTCTATTGGCACGAGGCCGGACTGTGTTGACGAGGAAAAACTAGATCTTATAGCATCATACAAGGAAAAACATCTTGTGTGGGTTGAATATGGACTGCAATCCATACATAACAAAACTTTAAGCTTTATAAACAGGGGACACACGTTTGAAGATTTTGTCAGAGCTGTTGATATGACTAAACAAAGAGAAATCAATGTTTGCGCTCACGTTATAATCGGACTACCCGGCGAAACCCATGAAGATATAATGAAAACAGCCAGAACACTTGCCGAGCTTGGCATTAATGGAGTAAAGATTCACCTTCTATGTGTTTTAAAAAATACTGAACTGGAAAATCTTTATAACGCTGGCCAAATCAGGCTTTTAGGGATGGATGAGTATGTAAACACAGTATGTGATTTTCTTGAACTGCTTCCTCCTTCCGTGTCAATCCACAGATTAGCCGGTAACGGGCTACAAAAGCTGCTTGTAGCACCGCAATGGCTGGGAGAGAAATTTAAAGTTTTGAACATGATTGACAGGGAATTAGAAAAACGAGATTCATGGCAGGGTAAGTTTATTAACGTTTTGTAACTCTATAAAAAAGCAGTTAAGTAACCGATCTTGCCATTTTGTATTTATCGAAATCAATTTCTGTTATTGCAAAATTACAAAAGTAATTATAAAATTAAATAAGATAAAATAGCACTTTTTAGATGATCTTGAAAATTCTACTTAAAGTTAAAATTAAAAGTAAACGATAAAGCTAAACAATAAATAGCTGGAGAAGATAACATATGCAAGAATTAACTTTTAAGAATTATTTTATAGCTTTAAGCCTCATTATATCAGGCATAGTAGCCTCCGCAGCTATAACAACTATAGGTGATATCAGTATTGATGCACCAATACCACTATTAATACTGGGAAGTTTCGCCGCTTTCCTGGTGTGCTGTTTTATTTTTTACCCAAAAGCCACGACAGGCCAAACTGTCCAAATATCTATCCTTGGAATTTTATTTAATGCATTGATATTGCTTGGTGTGCATTTTTTTAATAATTACCTGGATTTTTTCACGATAAGCCTGAAACCAGAATTTGTTTTAAATTTAAATCCTTTAATATTGGGGGCAGGCTTTATTTTTAGCCTTGTGACCCTGCGTGTAATGACTAGAATTGAGGAAGTACAGGAAGAAGAACAAATAAAAGAGCAGCCTGGAGCTTCCTACGCCGCAGAACCTGCCAAAATACCACAAACCCCTTTAAAAATTCATAGTATTCAGGCTTCAAAAAATAATCATCAGGAACCTGAAAATACGGAATCCCTTGATGCCCTGGAGCCAATGGAATTAGACGATCAAGTAACTATAGAACAGGATGATAAGAATAAAAATTTTATCCCCACAAATATAAGACTTATACAGAATTCATCTTCTAAAGATACTGAACAAAAAGGACGGATTGGCTCAATCGGTAAACTTCTTGTAAATAACAAAGATATAGAAAACCTTATAGAATCCGAAGAAATCCTCAGCACTAAAACAAACGTTATCACGACCATTTCCGGACAAAAGATATACGAAAAGTTAAATGAATTAAAAAGTGAATTTTCCTGTATACAGGAAATGGCGCTGATTGATAGCGGCGGATTCATTCTGGCGAACAATTTTGAAGATAAACAGCGGGTTCAAATAGCAGGAGCTCTAATATCAGGAGCTTATTTTACATTGCAGAACTATTTTTCACAGTTAGAGCTTAATTTCCCTGTAAGAATATTTTTTGAAACCGATAAAAATAAGAGTTTTATAGCAAAAACCCGGGATGAACTTCTGTTTTCAATTTGGAGCAAAGAAAATCAGGACTTACAACATATTGAATACGGCCCTATGACAGAAATAATGGATGCAGAAGATTTTTCCGAATTAGATATTACACCTTATGCTGACCTAATTAAAATTGAAGCTTTTGCTGTTTCTGACATTGAAGGCATGCTTATAAATTCATTCGGTGATACCGAAAAATCGCAACTCTTTGCAGCAATTTCATCAGCTGTATTTGAGAACCTGAAAGTATTTTTAATGAACCTGAGGCTTTTTAACCTGAAAAAAATTGTGGTCTTTACACCACAAAAAACAATAACTATATTAAAAACACAGGATAAAATAGTATCTATTCTTACAGATGCTCAGGAGTACCCAAAAGTAGCGGAGGAACTTCTTAAAATAGAGGAACTATAAATATAATGACAACAGTAAGTACCACATTAAATGATATCCTCATAAATGCCCAGATATTGCAGCCTGGGCAACTTGAACAAGCCCTTGAACATTCAAAAAAAGCTAAAATTTCCCTTATGGAAGCAATATGTGAATTGAAAATTCTTGAAAAGCACGAGTTAAGTTCTCAACTGCAAAATGCGCTCGAAATCCAGTATGGTGTAACTTTTACCGATATTTCCGAGATTAAGCCTGATGATGAACTCTTAGTATTGTTTTCCAGGGAAGTTCTTATCCAAAATAAGTTCCTTCCCCTTAAAAGAAGCGGCAACCTGTTTGTATTTGGGATGGTTGACCCCGATAACCTGAACACTGAAAAAGAAATAAGGGACAGGCTCAGGGAATTTAAAAACATTACCATACAAAGGACAGTAATACTCGAAGATGATTTTAAAAAGTTTGCAGAAAAAAGGTTCCCGAGCCGTGAAGAAGAAAAAAGCTATATAATAGAACACACTACGGATGAACTGCTCTCTTCAATGGGAATTGACCTGATAGATACCGCTGCCGATGTAGACCTCGCTGATTTAACTGATTCCGCTGAAGAAGCCCCAATAATTCAAATCGCAAACAGTATTCTGGGAGTGGCTATCAAGAGAGGCGCAAGCGACATACATATTGAACCAAGAGAAAAAGAGCTGGTAGTAAGATTCAGGCAGGATGGCGTGCTCAGCGTATATAAACAAATTCCTAAAAAAGTTCAAAATGCCATTATTTCCAGGTATAAAATTATGGCGGAGCTTGATATTGCTGAAAGAAGACTTCCCCAGGACGGAAGAATAAGAGTAAAAATGCTTAATAAAGTCATTGACTTCAGGGTTTCCACCTTGCCAAGCAAATTTGGCGAAAAAGTGGTAATGAGGATCCTTGATAAATCTAATATTTCCTTCGGTCTTGACCAGCTTATTACACACAAAGAAACTCTTAGTCTAATAAGGGAAATGATATCAAGGCCTTTTGGAATAATTTTCGTAACAGGTCCAACAGGAAGCGGTAAAACCACTACCTTATACAGCGCACTGAGTGAAAAAAATAGTGCCGATGTAAACATATCTACAGCAGAAGACCCGATTGAATACGACCTTAACGGGATTACGCAGTGCGAGATTAACAGAGCCATAGGACTTGATTTTGCAAGAATACTAAGGGCATTCCTACGTCAGGACCCTGATATAATGCTCGTAGGAGAAACCAGGGACAGGGAAACAGCAAAAATTGCAGTAGAAGCAGCGCTTACAGGCCACCTTGTATTCACCACACTGCATACAAACGATGCACCGGGAGCTATTATGAGGCTTTCTGAAATGGAGGTTGAGCCGTTCCTGATTGCAAGTTCCACTATTGGCGTAATTGCGCAAAGGTTGTTAAGAAGAATTTGTACGCAATGCAAGGAAGAATTTATTCCTGACGAGCATATTCTTAAATTTTTAGGTATCCAGAACAAGCCCGGCACATACTTTAAAGGTAAAGGTTGCGAAAAATGCAACGATACAGGATATAAAGGCCGAGTTGGCGCTTATGAAGTAATGAAAATTAATGATGAACTTCGGGATTTAATAGCTAAAGGCGCTAATACCGCTCTGTTAAGATATACTGCCCAACAGGCAGGAATGAGAACTCTCATTGAATACAGCCTTGATCTGGCAAGGGAAGGTTTAACCACTCTTGATGAGGTGATAAGAGTAACATTTACGGGTGAAGGCCGTTCGTCCATGTGTCCGGGATGTTCTAAGCCAGTAGGCGAAGAATATATTAAATGCCCGTTCTGCCAGTATGAACTTAAGAAAATCTGCAAAGGATGCGGATCGATTCTTGAAGAATCCTGGATATCCTGTGCAAAATGCGGACTTAAATTTGAGGAAACGTAGAGAAGTAAGGAGATATAATAATGGTTTCGGTAGATGAACTAATTAAACTGGTTTTTGAGAAAAATGCAAGCGACTTGCATATTTCTGTGGGACTGCCGCCTACCATAAGGATAGACGGAAGGTTAACCAGGCTTGATTATCCGCCTTTTTCACAGGAAAACGTGGAAAAGATCGTTTTCGATATGTTGAGCAATGAACAGAGAAGGATACTGGAACAGAACTGGGAGCTGGACTGTAGCTATGGCGTTGAAGGCATCGGGCGTTTCAGAATCAATGTTTATAGGGAAAGGGGCCACTATGCTATCGCTCTAAGGACTATTTCAACAGATATCCCGGGTTTTAGCCAGCTGGGACTGCCAGACACAATCAGGGAACTATCAGAAAAACCCAGAGGTTTAATACTTGTTACCGGCCCTACAGGCTGCGGTAAATCCACAACACTTGCGGCGATCATTGACTATATAAACTCAAACAGGATCGAACACATACTCACAATTGAGGATCCAATAGAATACCTGCATTATTCCAAAAGAAGTATAGTTCACCAAAGGGAACTCGGTCACGATACAAGGAGTTTCAGTAACGCATTAAGAGCTGCGTTAAGGGAAGACCCTGACATTATCCTGATCGGTGAGATGAGGGATTTGGAAACCATTTCACTCGCGCTTACCGCCGCAGAAACAGGTCACCTTGTTCTGGGAACACTGCATACATCTTCAGCCAGCCAGACAATTGACCGTGTGGTGGACGTATTTCCTGCCCAGCAGCAACAACAGGTAAGAATTCAGCTTTCTAACAGCCTTGTTGGCGTACTTAGCCAGACATTGTTGCCTCGGGTATGCCAGGATGGTACAAAAAAAGGCAGGGTTCTTGCCCTGGAAACAATGATTGTTACACCGGCTATTTCCAACCTTATCCGAGAAGGTAAAACTTCTCAGATATATTCTGCTATTCAAACAGGCTCACAACAGAAAATGCAGACTATGGAATCCTGCCTCAAAGACTTATGCCTTAGAAAACTTATAACTTATGAAGATGCATTATCTAAATCCAGCCGTCCTGATGACTTAAAACGTATGCTCCAGGATGTGTATTTATAAAAAATAGCTACTAAGGAGTGCGATATGATCCAGTACAGTTACAAAGCAAGGGATAAAAACGGAAACTTACTTGAAAACGTCCTGACCGCGGAAAACGAGGACTCCGCGCGCAACCTTCTTATTGACAAAGGATTGTGGATCGTAGAAATAAAAAAAACTAAAGATAGCAATAAATCATGGACTGATATTAATCTGGACGCTTATCTTCCTGATATGGGCGGTGGGATAGGTCTTAGAGACCTGGTTGTTTTTTGCAGGCAGTTTTCTTCCCTCGTAGATTCCGGTATTGCAATGTTGAGATCATTGAATATTCTGGCTGCACAAACAAAAAACGCTAAATTAATAAAAGTCCTGGAAAGCGTCAGAGATGATGTAGAACAGGGTATAAATCTTTCTGAAGCTTTTAGTAAACATCCTAAAGTATTTGACCGGCTTTTCGTAAGTATGATAAAAGCGGGAGAAACCGGCGGAGTTCTGGATCAGGTACTCCAGCGAGTCGCCTCTTTTATGGAATACAGGGCAAGATTAACAGCAAAAGTACAGTCTGCCATGACTTATCCGCTTGTAGTTACTGGTTTTGCATTGATAATATTCTTTGTAATGCTTACTTTTATTTTGCCAAGGTTTTCGGCTGTTTTTTCCAAGCTTGGTAGTGAGTTGCCTGCTTATACACAGTTTTTAATTTCCATAAGCGAATTTTTACGCTCGCCGGGCCTGATTTTTCTTATATTAGCTCTTATAGCTATAGGCTTTGGTTTAGGGAAATTATATTCCATTGAATCAGGTAAGTATTTCTTTGACGGTATGTTTCTTAGATTGCCAGTTCTGGGAAGCCTGATTCAAAAAATAGCAATAGCAAGATTTACAAGGACTTTTGGAACTTTGATAAAAAGTGGTGTTCCAATACTAACCGCCCTGGAAATTGTTGAGGATTCATCAGGAAACGCCGTGGTTGCCAGGGTTATAAAAGAGATACAAACTGAAGTAAGGCAGGGTGGTTTGATTACTAAACCCCTGGAAAACTCTACAGTTTTTCCTCCTATGGTTACTTCAATGATATCTGTTGGCGAAGAAACTGGTGCACTTGACGAAATGCTCGCCAAGATTGCTGATTTTTATGATACAGAAGTTGAAGCAGGAATTGAGTCATTAACCTCCCTACTTGAGCCATTTATGATGGTCTTTCTTGGTGGTATGGTAGGAGCAGTTATCGTTGGAATGTATCTTCCAATGTTCAAGATATTCGAAGTCATTGGAAAGCATTAGAAAGGAAATATCTTGTCACACTTACATATCCCGGATGGAATTATCGCAATATGGCTGTGGGTACTTGGTTATGTACTTACAGCCGTATACTTTTTTATATTTGCACGACACATAAAAAAGACATCTTCTTATAAAAAAATCCCTGTGGTTAGTGTGTTAGGGGCATTGATGCTTCTCAGTATGTCCATACCTGTCCCGTTTTTTTTGCCATATCATATTAACCTTTCATCGCTTGCCGGGATTTTAGTCGGGCCTTTTTATGCAGGATCTGCTATTTTCTGCGTTAACATGATCCTAGCTCTTTTGGGACATGGCGGTGTAACGATTATAGGGTTAAATACTGTTATTTTAACTATAGAAGCAGGGATTGCCTACTTTTTATATAAAAAATTCAAATCTGCATTTACAGCAACATTTTGCGCCCTTATTGTATCTGCATTCCTCACAATCACTGTGATTTATTTGGGAACGCATGATCTGGACTTATTGCTGGACTGCCATGAATGTGCTGGTGGTCACGAGCATGAGGCTGTTTTCAGTCCTGACAGGTTTTTATTGATGGTTTTGGCAGTTGGGGCAATGGGTTGGACGTTGGAGTCATTTATTACTAATTTTATTGTGAATTATATAAAAAGGGTAAAGCCGGAGTTATTGGAGAAAAAAGAGTAAGTATTAAAAAATGTGGTAGTGGTTAAATTTCAAGTGATAAATTGTAATGGATAATAAAT
>MFRL01000051.1:38828-38976 GCA_001784565.1 Candidatus Melainabacteria bacterium GWF2_37_15 | reverse complement strand
AAAAGTCAAAGCTCGTAAGCCACGTTAATAAAGGTACCATTCCTGCATAAGGGAATAAACCAGATTAATGAAATTTCGTAAAAAAACCTTATATAGGGCTGTAGTATTAGCTGTATTCAGTTTTATTCTGCTGTGGTCCGCATATTTT
>MFRL01000051.1:38471-38733 GCA_001784565.1 Candidatus Melainabacteria bacterium GWF2_37_15 | reverse complement strand
TGATGATCAGTCTATAAATAAAATCGGTAGATGGCCCTGGAAGAGAAGCTATTATGCTGATATATTTGAATACCTGGAAAACGTTACAGGAGCTAAAGTAATAGCTTTTGACTCGGTAATTGTTTCATACGGGAGTAAAGAAGACGATGAAGAATTCTTTAAAAGGTTTTCAAAGCTAAATAAAGTTATTCCCGGTGTATTTTTTAGCGCACAGGAATCGTTTTTTCAAAATGAAAATGAGGAAAACCTGGATAAAATTTTT
>MFRL01000051.1:38174-38433 GCA_001784565.1 Candidatus Melainabacteria bacterium GWF2_37_15 | reverse complement strand
GGAAAAACCGGAATATGCCAGCTGTTCATATTCTCTTGAGGAAATAATGCTTGGCGCAAAAAGCATGGGTTCTGTGCTTTCCCACCCGGATGAGGATGGAATAATACGCAAGGCTGAGCCGGTTTTTTATTACAAGGGTAATTATTATCCTTCTCTTGCTCTGTCGGTGTATAAATACGTTCATCCCGATACAAAATTTGAAATAAATACAAAATTCTTTAAAGTTAATAATACAGAAATACCGCTTGAAAATGGACGC
>MFRL01000051.1:37697-37925 GCA_001784565.1 Candidatus Melainabacteria bacterium GWF2_37_15 | reverse complement strand
AAATTACAGGAGAATTTACTTTTATTTGCTGCTGTAGTCATAGGTTTTGCTGCTGTGCTTCTTTTGCCTCCTTTATACAGTTCGGTTTTGCTCGGGCTGCTGAGTGTCGGTTATTTCTATGTATGCCTGTTTTTCGCCTATCCTAATAATCTGGCCCTTGATGCTATTACTCCTATAATATTCATTATCTGCATAATGCTTGTGGGTTATGGTTATGAGTACTTTATT
>MFRL01000051.1:0-37689 GCA_001784565.1 Candidatus Melainabacteria bacterium GWF2_37_15 | reverse complement strand
TAAAAAGAGAAGGACCCGGAATCTGATAGCTAAATATGTTTCACAAGACATTATGGAAACCATCCTTGGTGATATCGAAGGCACAAAACTCGGCGGGAAACGTGCAGATATTAGCGTATTATTTGTTGATATAAGGAACTTTACCCATATTTCTGAAACCCTGCCCCCTGAAAAGGTAAGTGAGCTTTTAAACGAATATTTCAGCCATATGATACCTATAATATTTAAATATAAAGGCACTGTTAATAAGTTTATAGGTGATGCGTTGCTGGTAATCTTTGGTGCGCCTGTAGAAAATTCCGAACATCCTTTGCTGGCTATAAAATGCGCTCTTGAGATGCTGGATAAGGTCAAGGAATTCTCTAATATAAACATAGGTATAGGAATAAGCACTGGCGAAGCTTTTGTGGGTAATATTGGATCCGATGAAAGGTTTGAATACACTGCGATAGGTAACACGGTCAACATCGCAAGCCGCCTGGAATCCTTTAACAAGCTTTACAAAACCTCTATTTTAATAAGTGAAAGCATTTATGAACGGGTTAAGGATATAGTAGAAGTGCATGAGATAGATTCCGTATGCGTTACTCAGAATTCCGAACCAATGAAGATTTTTGAACTTTTAAACTTGAAATCTTAAGTTAAAAATATAGCAATTTTCAAGAAGAAAATTTTTTTATAAATATATATATATTATATATTTACTTCCTACTGCCTCAGGAGAATCAGTATGATTGGATTAAACAGGCTACAGCCTATGCAATCTCGGGTAATTGCAGATAGAAGAAACCAGCCAATAATAAATCAAAGATTTCCAAGTAGAGTAAATCAAACCCCCACACGTCAAAACGATAATAATAGTGCTTCTGTAATGAGTTTAATAAACCAGATAATGGCACTTCTTAAAGTCTTGGGCATAGATAAAGGTAATATTAATGGTAATAATAATACAGATGAATTAAATACTGAAAATTTGTCAAAATTATATGATTCAAATAAAGATAACAGCATAAGCCTTGATGAGCTTAATCAGGACACAAAATCTGATCTTTCGAGTTCTTTTGATATAAATCAAGACGATACTGTCGATCAGACAGAATATAATGTATTTAAAAAGAATTCAGATGAGCAAATTGATTTAAGCACTTTTGATGACACGCTCAAGGATTTAGATTTAGTCGATGAGCAGGAAGACGGAAATTATGATAAAGGCATACAAGCAAAATATAAAACATACCAGGCTGTTGACTTGACGTTGGATTATGCAGAAAATAATCTTTCGGCAGCTGAATATGAGGAATATAAATCAGCTATAGAAGACCTGGATGATTTTACAAATGTGAACCCTTCGTCTAAATCCAATGCTCAGTATATTTCAAAAGATAATGTAATATACATGAATGCCGATTCACTGGAAAAAGATTTGCCATTAGAATTTGTGGCATCAAATATATTGCATGAAACCACGCATAAAATCCAGAAAGACGCAAACCCCGCTGATAAAGGTAACGCAATATATGAAGGACAGGCATATTCTTATCAAATTAATATGCTTAATGATCTTGGTATCGGGTCTGATATTTTTACAGAAGGTACTCAACAGGAAAAATGGCAAGCTTTAATGGATAATGCAGAATCTCACAAAGATGCACCTGATGATGTTGCTATGACGAGCATGGCGGAAACAGTCCAGGAAGTTTTTGCTAGTCTTTATGGAAAGATACCTTTTGGAGATGTGACTAAATTACCGGATCTAAATAAAGATGGTACTCCGGGGTAAGTATTCTGACCACCTCTGAATAAATCGGCTCAATACTTTCCGGCCGGTATACCTTGGTGTTTATTTCAGGAAAAATCGGGCTAAATCCTGCCATGTGCTCTTCCCTAAAATACACAGCCACAGAAGGCGTGTTCATTAGGTTAGCAATGTGCATAGGGCCTGTGTCATTGCCTATATATAAATGTGCGCTTTTCATTTGGTTGGCGAGCTCAAGTAAGCTTACTTTTCCTCTTAAATCTTCAATGTATTCCCTGTCAGGTAGTGGTGTTTCCGTATTCACACCAACAAATACTGACTTAATACCGAAATCTTCGAAACATTTTTCTGCAATTTTAAAATAACCGTCTGTATCCCAGCACCTTTCGTTGAGGTGTTTCTTTCCATAGCCTGCTTCCACGCAAAAAACAACCTTGTCATCACGGGTCTGCTCTGGAATCATAGGTGAAAACTTAAAAGTTTCCATTATCTGCTCAGCTGAATACCCGAGTTCAAGACATATTCCAAAAAGGCTAATGGAATACCAACCAAGTCCGTACTTCTCCTGCAAAAAGCTAACAAGACCCTCAGGAAAGGAATTTTTAATGCTTTCCCATGTTTCAGGAAATGGATTATAAGAAAATTGTAGATAAATGGGTTGGTGTGTGAATTTTAAAAACTTTTTAAACGGGTTTATAATTCCGTAACTCTCTTTTGAAAAATATCCTAAATTATTGTTTGTTGTTTCAATATAAAATGCCTTGTCAGCAGGAAAAATAGCTGACCTGCATTTTTGCGCCAAAGTCATGCCCTTACAGTTAAAAAGTTCAAGTGAAGATAACAACTCCGCAAGAAATGGCCGTGACAATACCCGGATTTTCAGGTTACTCCCGTACTTTTTGCTTAATTGTTCAAGACAAACAATCGCAGGTATACTTAGTATGGAATCCCCGATGCGGGAAGGTAAAATAATGTCGATCTTCTGTGTTTTCATATCATAATATTACTATGAAAAATCTCGAAATTATAAAACAAGCTGTTGAATTGGAAGCTAAACATAATTACATTGATGTTCGCGGTAAAACGCGCACTTTTTCGAGGTTTATTCTTGAGGAAATAGATCAAAACGGCTGGAAGAACCTCTATGAAGTTTTTAAAACGTACCCCACATCTGATGTTTCCTCCAGAATGAAGATGATTAAGCAGTTAGTACAACATATTAAGAGTGAAACAGGAAAACCGCCAAAAAATCCCGAAGATACAGACGTAATGTATGTTAAAGGAGTGGGGCCAAAAGTAGGTGCTTTATTCCATAAACTCGGGATTTTTACCGCGTATGACCTGCTGCATTATTATCCCAGAAAGCACCTTGACTATGCAAACAGGACACAAATCAAGGATTTAATTGTAGGCACTGAGGTAACAATTTTTGGAAAGATTATCGGTGTTGGCCATTTTGAGAGCAAAAAACGCTCAAACCTAACTATATTTACAATAACGATTTCCGATAACACCGGAATAATAGCCATAAACAGGTTTTTTGGCAAAACAAACAAATTTGTCGTAGAAAGATATAGGTCACAATTCCCTAAAGATTCTAATATTATAGTGTCAGGTGTGGTTAAATTCGATGACTACACCGGAAAACTAACCATAGATAGCCCGGAAATGGAAGCTGTAGGTGGCGGTCTTGAGGAAGTCGACTCTCTTCATCTGAATAGAATTGTTCCTGTTTATCCGGTAACTGAAAACCTCAATGTTAAAACACTAAGACGTGCAATAAATAACGCTATTGAGATATATAGTGGGCTTATTGAGGAATTCATCCCTGAACATATCAGGAAAAAGTTTAATTTGATTGAAAAAAAACAGGCTATAAAGCAGATCCACTTTCCGAATTCAGGAGCTGAACTTGAACAGGCAAGAGTTCGGCTGGTTTTTGAGGAATTCTTCCTCCTGCAGCTTAAGCTGGCACTTATAAGACAAAAAGCCAAAACTGACACGCAGGGACTTCGACTGGAAATCAAAAAAGACGGACTTGTCGAAAATTTTGTAAAATCCCTGCCTTTCGAGCTTACTAACGCACAAAAGGAAGCATTTGATGAAATCATGGCGGATGTGCAAAAGCCCGAACCCATGCGCCGTCTTTTGCAGGGGGATGTGGGAAGCGGGAAAACCGTTGTTGCTTGTATGACGTTGCTTGCCGCTGTAGAAAATGGATATCAGGGCGCGATAATGGCCCCGACTGAAATCCTGGCTGAGCAGCATTTCAGGAATTTCACTCAATGGCTCACACCGTTAGGACTCAGCGTAGGGCTTTTCGTTGGAAAACACGGCGTGAAAATTAGGCGAGAAATGCACCAGAACCTCAAAAGCGGCCAGATTCATGTTGCTGTTGGAACTCATGCGCTTATCCAGGAGGATGTTGAATTTAACAAACTCGGTATGGTTATTATTGACGAGCAGCACCGATTCGGAGTAAAGCAGAGAGCAGAGCTTAAGAACAAAGGCATTAACCCCGAACTCCTTACCATGACCGCCACGCCAATACCAAGAACTCTCGCTCTGACCGTGCATGGGGATATGGATTTAACGCTGATTAACGAGCTGCCGCCCGGAAGAATCCCGATTAAAACCGCTTTAATTACACCTGGAG
Organism: Candidatus Melainabacteria bacterium GWF2_37_15; assembly: GCA_001784565.1. Classification (GTDB taxonomy): domain Bacteria; phylum Cyanobacteriota; class Vampirovibrionia; order Gastranaerophilales; family UBA9971; genus GWF2-37-15. The sequence goes on along the minus strand of MFRL01000051.1, from coordinate 33,277 downwards.
AAAGGAAGAAAGCCTACACCCTCATTGCAAAGGAAGTAGAAAAAGGCCATCAGGTCTATGTAGTATTCCCGCTGATAGATGAATCCGAGACCCTGTCCGCAAAAGCCGCAACTATTGAAGCTGAAAAATTGCAGGAGTCAGTATTCCCCGAGCTTAAAATCGGGCTGGTCCACGGTAAAATGCCCAATGTAGAAAAAGACCGTGTTATGGAGGAGTTCAGAGCGGGCAAATACAACATCCTCGTCAGCACAACTGTTATAGAAGTTGGTGTTGACGTGCCCAATGCTACAGTAATGATGATAGAAAACAGTGAGCGATTTGGTTTATCACAGCTCCACCAGTTAAGAGGCCGGGTTGGCCGTGGACAGGCACAGTCCTATTGCGTTCTTGTAGCTGATACCCGCTCAAGGGAAACACGAGAAAGATTGGAAGTAATGGTACAGACAAATAATGGTTTTGTCATAGCGGAGAGTGATTTAAAATTGCGAGGTCCTGGTGAATTTATGGGCACAAGACAGAGTGGTGTGCCGGATTTAATGCTGGCTGATATTATCAGGGATGCCAGTGTGCTTGAGATAGCGAGGGAAGCGGCGTTTGATTTTGTTAAGAATAATGAATTAAAGGATTATTCGCAATTAAATAAAAAGCTGTCCAATGACACTTTAGAGATAGAGTTTTAATCATAACAAAAACGGGAGCAACATCGAGCTGCTCCCGTTTTTTCATATTTATAAAAATACGACTACTTACCACGTAAAATAGGAATATTCGCAACCAGTGCAATTGTGTTTGTTTCTGCTTCAAGACAAAGATCCAGCGCTTCCCTGTCAATTTCCACATAACGTGAAATAACATCCACCAGCTCGTCTCTCATCTGTTCCATTTGTGCAGGTGAAAGCTGGCTTCTGTCGTGCATAAGAACAAGCTTTAACCGGTTTTTTGCATCATCCTTACTGTCGAATGAACATGCCTGCTCTACCTTTGCTTCAGTAGAAAGAATTCTGCTGCATGTTTCAACTATATCGTTGATCATGTCGTTTATTTTATCGGTGAGTTTTCTATCTAATAATTTCATGTGACTATCCTCCTAAACTCTAGCGGTTGCCATAAATAAACTTTTTAACCTGTCCACAAAGCTAGGTGGAGGGGTTTCAAAGTCAGGAACCGGCACTTCTTCGCCAAGTATCCTTCTGGCTATGTTGTTGTATGCTGTACCAGCTTTGGTATTTTCCATATTTACGATTGGCTCACCTCTGTTGGTGCTGACGATAATATTTTCATCCTCGGGAATTACGCCGAGCAGCTTCACAGATAGGATATCCTGCACGTCAGTTACGCCTAACATGTCGTTTGACTGGATCATTTTTGGCCTTACTCTGTTGAGTACGAGTTTGTAGCTTAAAATCTCTTCTTTAGCTTCAAGAAGACCGATGATTCTGTCAGCATCTCTTACCGCAGCCATTTCAGGAGTTGTAACTATTATAGCTTCATTAGCTCCTGCTATTGCGTTTTGGAATCCCTGCTCAATACCGGCCGGGCAATCGATAAGCACAAAATCAAAATCTTCTTTTAATTTATTGCAAATATCTTTCATCTGGTCAGAATTAACTGCTGTCTTATCTCTTGTTTGTGCTGCTGCTAATAAGGAAAGTGATGGAAGCTTTTTGTCCTTCACAAGTGCCTGCTGCAGTTTACATTTTTCTTCTATAACGTCTACAAGTGTGTAAACGATTCTGTTTTCAAGACCCATTAACAGGTCAAGGTTTCTAAGGCCGATGTCTGTGTCTATCATTACAACTTTTGCGCCGTTTTTAGCAAGAGCTGTGCCGATATTTGCTGTGGAAGTCGTTTTACCAACTCCGCCTTTCCCCGATGTAACAACTATTACTCTTCCGCTCATGTCTTAAGATTTCTCCTTTTCTAATTTAATCATTTGCCTGATGTAGCGAATATATCACGATCTCTCCTTCAGAAATTTTCGCTTCTTCAGGATTAAAGTAATCATATTTATCTGTTTTATCCAGTTCAATATTGTCAGGTTTTCTTGCCAGATAATCAGCGATCCTGAGCTGTATAGCGTTGATTTTGAATGCCCTGATACATGCTCTTGCATCGCCTTTACTGCCTGCATGCGCAATTCCGCCCAATATACCCCATACAAGTATATCTCCGGTAGCAATTATTTCCGAGCCTGCGTTGCAGTCACCTATTATGACTAAGTTGCCGTCATGTTCAATCCGTTGCCCGGATCTCAAAGTTTGCTTAATGTAAAATGTGTTTCTTTGTTCTGTAGGTGCTGAATTCTGACTTAGAAGGTTTTCAAGTTCCTTTTCTTCTGCGATTGGTGTTTCCGCAGGTATTTCCTCTGTTTCAGCCATTTCCGGTTTCTGCCCTGAAACTGTTAGCCCTGCTTGAATTGCGGACAACATTGTTTGTTGTGATTCAGCATAAACCATTTCCACGTCTGTTTTATAACCTTTTAAAACAGACAAAATGCTTCTCAGGTAATCATTTGTTATCCTTACTTCACCAAAGTTTATCTTTACTGTTTTGCCCTGGAAATTGTTTTTCTCTATAATGTTTGTAAGTTCAAAAAGAAAATTTTCCGGTGGAGTAAGTGAATTAAGCTTACTCAGGTCAATAAAATTTTCTTCCCTACATAAAACTTCACTCATTAAAACCTCACTCGTCGTGCCCAATTAATTATAATTTTCAGTTACTATATTATTAAACAAATTTTTATACAATTGCAAGATATATTGAAGATATTAGGTGGTATTAAAATATGAAAACAGCTAACAGACGCATACACATTGTTTTATTGGCTTTACTAATTGTAACGTTCTGTGCGGTTACTCCCGCCAGAGCCCTTAAGATTATATATCCTGAAAATAATGCACAAATAAATGCATATTCAGCATTTTTTATTGGCAATACCCAAAGTGACGCAAGCCTTAAAATCAATAATGAAAAGGTAAAAGTTTACCCTGATGGAGGTTTTGTACATGTGGTAAATCTGAACCCCGGTGCTAACCAGGTAACTATAGAATCTTACAGCCCAACAGTAAAAAGAAAGTTAACATACACCGTTAATGCTCCTGAATATGCAAAAACAATCCCACCATATCCTTTATTAATAAAGCAAACCTCAGTATTACCGAATAAATCAGTAGTTTATAAGGCGGGCGATCTTTTGCAAGTTAGCTTTATGGGTTCTACAGGTAACAAAGCATATTTTTCTATAGGTAAAGACAGGCAAAATATACCTATGATTGAACAGCCGCCTAAATATATCAGGAAAGAACCTGTTTATGGTAAATCAGTTGTTAGCTCTCAGGCCCCAGTAAAGGGTGTATACAAGGGAACATATAAAATACAGGAAAAAGACGTATTTAACAAAGAGCCTATAGTAATTCAATTGGTTTCTGATAAAGGTAAGATCAGTCATACAGCACCTGTTACGGTTTCTACAATTCCGCCTGATTTCCCTCCAATTATGGCCCTGATATCAACTAATTATGCAACTGTCAGGACATCCCCTGAACAAAGCAGGCTTACTCCGCTTCCTGAAGGAACTATGCTTAACCTTACAGGAAAAATAGGGAATGATTACAGGTTTAAAATGGGAGAAATGCAGGAGGGCTGGATTTCTGAAAAAGATGTTTCTGTGTTGCCGCCGGGTACTCCGATTTCAGAAAGCTCAATTGAGCTGTTAAATATGAGTTCTGATGAAAAAAATATATATATTAAGTTACTCCTGCCGCAAAAGAACCCGATTATTATAGAACAGCCCTCTGAAAATGAGATGTATCTTAAAATATTCGGTGTTAAGGCTGATGTAGACCTTTTTTCCTATAAAAATGCGGACAAATTTATAAAAGAAATAAAATTGAACCAGGAAACAAAGGATGCTGTTAAAATTAATATTAAAGCAGCTGCCCGGCAGTTCTGGGGTTATAGGTATTATTATGAAGGGGATACGCTTGTATTAGAACTCAAAAAACCGCCTGTAATTAATGCTGATAACCCTTTAAAAAACATAAATATATGTATAGACCCGGGACATGGCGGAAAAGAAAAAGGGGTGGTGGGTCCTACCGGCATCCCGGAAAAACAGGTTAACCTGGAAATAGCAAATAAACTGAAAACCCTTCTTGAAAAAAAGGGTGCAAACGTTATTATGACAAGAACAATTGATGAAGATGTTGAAATATACGACAGGGTAAAGTTTGCAAATAATAAGGATGCCCAAATATTTCTCAGTATACACAATAACTCACTTCCTGACGGTAGAAATCCTTATCAGGAGCATGGAACAAGTACTTATTACTATCATTCGCAATCCCTGCCCATGGCGAAAATTCTTCATAAAGCTCTTCTGGAAGATGTAATGTTTAACGATTTTGGAATTTTCTGGGATAGTTTAGTTGTTACACGGCCGCAGGAATTCTTATCCGTTCTTTTGGAAACGGGCTTTATGATAAATCCTGACGAATATGCTCTTTTAACCAAGCCTGAATTCCAGGATAAAATAGCTGCTTCCATTGTGCGGGGATTAGAGTATTTTATGTTTGTGAATTCTGAGGCAGCAAATAAAGAAAACTCAGGTAAAAAGGGATAATCATGCAAAATACACCACGTGGAATGCGTTTACATATAGGGATTTTTGGCCGCAGAAATGTGGGAAAGTCAAGCATACTTAATAGATTGACTAATCAGGACACGTCCCTTGTTTCTGACGTTGCCGGAACAACTACTGACCCGGTGGAAAAGGCTATGGAACTTTTGCCATTAGGGCCGGTGCTGTTTGTTGATACCGCAGGTATTGATGATGAGGGCAGTCTGGGTGAAAAAAGAATCCAGAAAACAAAAAAAATCTTTGATAGAGTCGACCTTGCGATAATTGTGTCGGAAAATCCTGTGTGGGGTAGTTTTGAGATATCCCTCGATGATGAATTTAACAACAGAAAAATCCCTATAATCTCCGTTCTTAATAAATCAGACCTTTTAGATAAAAATAGCTTAAATACAGAAGCCATCCTTGTCTCGGCAAAAGAAAACACCGGGATTGATGATTTAAAACAAAAAATAATAAAAACAGCTCCTGAAGAATTCCTTAACACGTCAGCTATTGCTTCTGATCTTGTTCCTCCGGGGGAACTGGCAGTGCTTGTGGTGCCAATTGACCTTGAAGCTCCAAAGGGCAGGTTAATTCTGCCACAGGTGCAGACCATACGTGACCTGCTTGATAATGATTCAATGGTAATGGTTGTCAAAGAAAGGGAGTTGCGAGAAGCATTAAACAGGTTAAATAAACCTCCCGCACTTGTGATAACTGACTCTCAGGCTTTTCTTAAAGTATCAGCTGATGTTCCTCCCGGCATAAAGCTGACGTCGTTTTCTATACTATTTGCGCGGCTAAAAGGGGAATTGAATGAGCTTATTAAAGGCACACGTGCTATAGAAAACCTTAAATCCGGTGATAAAGTTCTAATCTGTGAGTCATGTACCCATCACCCGATAGGAGATGATATAGGCAGGGTTAAAATTCCGAGGTGGTTGACTCAATACACAGGCACAAAGCTGGTATTCGATACTTATGCAGGCCATGATTTTCCTGAAAACATACAGCAATATAAACTTATAATCCACTGTGGGGCATGCATGACTAACCGGAGGGAGATTCTGTCAAGAATTGCAAAAGCAAATGCTGCTGGTGTGCCAATCACAAACTATGGGTTAACGATAGCATATTCTCTTGGAATATTTGAGCGGGCTATTGAGCTGTTTGTTTAACTGTTGCCTAGGCGCTGTTCTTCAATGCCCGAGATGCATATAATGATTCTGCCAGCCCGGATTGAAATAAATGGTAAAGTGCTTTTTTTATGCCGGATTTGTCTGTTTTGCCATCTAATTTCCTTAAATAATCTATAGCCTCGATAAATTCTGCTCTGGATTTAATCTTTATGTCTGATTTGTTTACCATTTCCATGATCCATGCGGCAAACCTTGCAGGATTTTTTTCAGCTGTAGGTGCTATACAGACATAAAAAACCTGTTTTGATAACATCCAGTTCCCGCTTAGATTAACTGAATATGTTAAAATGTCTCTCCATAAGTCTATAGAGTTATTTCGCGGTTCAATATTAATGACTGAAGCTGGATAATTTTTAATAAAATTATCTGATTTATTCATAATATTGGCCTCTACTTAATCCAAGTTGTAATATATATATTATATACGCAAGATAAGAAAATTTTCATAAAATTCCTTTCATATAGTGAAAAAATTAACATAGCTTCAAAGTATTCCTTATTAAACAAACTCCTTTTCTTATTATCAAATTTGGTGTTATGATTGCGTTATGATTATTACGAAAGTAAAAGAAATATTTACCTCAAAAAGTAATAACATTCAGCTTTATAAAGCTGGAAATTCAGGTTTTAAAGTTACATCTACTGCGCTCATTATAGGTGTGTTCCATGGTGATGAACCGGCGGGGGAATACCTTGTAAATAGTTTAATTAATGACATAAGAAAGAATCCGGATCTATTAGCTTCCAGTGTAGTCTTATTAGTCCCATGTCTTAACCCAGATGGAAAAGCCCAAAATACAAGGGAAAATGCGAATGGGGTGGATTTAAACAGAGATTTTCCAACGAAGAATCAGCCTAATATAGATAAAGAACCAGAGTTAGAAACAAAATTCGTGATGGAAATAATGAATGAGTATAAGCCGGATAGAATTCTTACTATACATGCGCCTTATGAAGTAGTCAATTATGATGGCCCGGCGGATAACATGGCGGAGAATATTTCCAGGCTTAATGGTTACCCTGTACAAGTGGATATTGGATATCCTACACCTGGATCTTTTGGGACTTATGCAGGAAAAGAGAGAAACATCCCTATTATAACGCTGGAGCTCCCCGAGTCAGGTACCCTTGATCAGCTCTGGTATGATAATAGAAAGGCTTTCCAGTATTTTATTTCTCTAAAATAATTTTTTGTTTGTTTTGTATTAAGAAATATTAACTATTTATCTATTTTATATATTCAAAATAGCAATTTTTTATATATCTTGGTTTTTATAATAGTATAAGATGTACAAAATCAAAAATAAATAAAACCTAACATTCCCTTACCTTTCCCTTACCTTACCTTACCTTACCTTACCTTACCTTACCTTACCTTTCCCTTACCTTTCCTTACTTTACCTTACCTACAGAAAAAGTATTAGGAGAATGAGACAGTGTAACAGCTGTCCTTTTTTTTTGGTTTATTTAATTAAGTTTGGGAACTGGGGCGATGAGGCTTGACTCCACAAATAAGCTAAAATGTACAAATTTATTTAAAATAAATTATACTAATTTTATATAAAGTCAGATTTAAAATACTATTTTTATGTATGCACTGAGAAAGTACAAAAAAGCATTTACCTTGGCAGAAGCCCTAATTACTCTTATTGTATTGGGTATAATTGCAATTGAATCTATTCCTGCTTTGATACAAAGCTTCCAAAATACAGAAACTACTGCAAAAGTAAAAAAATATACTTCTGTCTTAAATCAGGATATTCAGTTATACGCCGCTTCTAATGATTGTATTGGCAATCTTGCGGGATGCGATGCTTTTACGGGAAATGCAAACCCGGCCGGATATCAACAGATGTGGGATGCATTAAAGCCCTACCTTAGAATAATTAAAGACTGCGGTACTGCGGCATCGCAGGGGTGTTATCCTCCTGGAGTTATGTACAAACTTCTTAATGGAAGCGATTATTATGTTGTTGATAATTCTTCTTATGCTAAAGCTCAACTGGCTGATGGTTCATCATTAAGAGTGGGACTTTATGGTGGTAATTGTACAACAGATTATAGCAGATCGAATCAAACTCCTCTCAGATATACTTGCGGTTATATTGGTATAGATATAAACGGTTATAAGGGTCCTAATCAGCTTGGCAGGGATGTTTTTTACTGGTGGATAACAAAAGCAGGCACTGTAATTCCTGTAGGTACATCAGATGACAGCACTTATTCTGCTGCTGATGGAACACCAGACTGTGATCCAAATAATCTTAGTGTAGCGTGGGAGTCTCCTGGGGCAGGTCGTGGTTGTGCAGCGAGAATCCTTAAGGAAAATGCGGTGACTTATTAGGGAGAATGTTAGATGATTAAAACCTCAATAAAAAGGCCTCTTAAAGAGGCTCTAATGAGGAGAAAATTGTGAAACCCTTAACCCCTTACCGGCTCAGGACTTCTGAACGACTCTTCCCTTGCCTTCAAATTTAGTCTGTAATAAATCTCTTTTAATTTCTCTATAACAAAAACAGGATCATTAGCAGCCCATATTACAGCTCTTGCCGCTTCTTGCGGGGATATAATGCCATTGTAAACATTAATGCAATCCTGAAATATAAGCCAGCTAAGAAATTTGCTTTTTGTGATTTTGCCGTCGGGCTCTATCTGGTCAATTATATGCCCTATAGGCCCCAGTTCTTCTGCGGGTAATACACCGTCATTATCTCTGTCTAGTGAGTTTAAATATATAGTTGAAAATGCCATTCCATATTCCAGATTAATTTCACCGCTTTCTTCATTAATTTCTGTGTAAGGAATATAAGCCCTGGAAAACTTCTCTATAGCTGAGTTTTTGCAAGCTTCATCCATTGTTATTATGCCTTTAACGAGTTTTTTTGCATTTTCTGATGCAATTTTTTTGCCTTCTGCAAAGTATTTCATAAGATTCGATGCAGCATTTGCGCCTCTTCCTTCAGGTGTTTCAGAATCATATTCCCCGTATAAATTATTAATTAACAACATACCCTATCTCCTCTCCTTTTGTTTATTGATACCCCTTTAAACCTCTGTATATTATTAAAAACAACTACGACCAAAAGTTTGCTACCTACTTAGTATGCAATTTGTATATCAAATCGCATAAATCCTTTTAAGAACGCTTAAAAACTTAATTTTATAAAAACAATCATATAAAAACTGTTCATATGTTTATATGAAATATTTACGTATAAGTATTTGAAAACATACAATACAGCTATAATATTATACATAATTGTCTAATATGCCAAAATAAGTTAGTGTGAGTAAGCATTAAGAGGTGAGAACACTGAAGATACTTATTAAAGAAGTAGCCAGAAGCAAAAAAGGATGGAGCCTTTATAGGCTGGCAAAAGAACTTGGTCTGCCGCAGCAGACTGTATATTCCTGGGCAAACGGCAGAACTCAGCCTTCTTATGATAATATGGACAGGCTGTGCAAGATCCTTGGCTGTAAAATAGGCGAATTGTTTGAATCTGAGTCCGTACAAACTAAGCTTGATATAGCAGTCAACAGGGATTAATCAGTTAATAATCCAGGGAAATAGTTCTATGCTGGATCAGATGATCTATCTTCTTTTTGCAAATCCTGGTTTTCCTGAATCAGGCAAGATGTATGATTCAGGTATTAAGGAAGTTAAACATTCATATGAAAGTGATTGTCCTGCAACAGATTATCCAATGCTAACGCTTGAGATAATGATGCAGGATTTGGAGTATAAAGTTATAAATCCAGGAATTTATTCTGTTGATTTAAGGCCGGATTTAAAAATGCTGTTAATTCTTGAAGGGAACAAGGTTGTAGCTAAATGTCCCGTAGTCCAAGTTATTGAGCTTGAGCAGGAAGTTGTTGTGCCCAGTGTAAAGGTGGGTTTTGTAAGGGATAATGTAGTTTTTATTCTCTATAAAAAAGATAATCTTGAAGTGCAGGGGATTTTGTACAAGTACGTTATCGAGTAAGAGTTATTCTACCCACCTGAAGCTTCTTACTGAGTTTGGATCATATAAATCACCGTTGATCTGTACTGCAAAACGCCTGTACTCATCATCATCAGCAAGCTCCAGCCCAGGTATCTTACTTAGGCCGGGAATCAGGTCAATAACTCCTTTCCTCTGCGGTGCAGTGGGTAAAAATCCTAGTCCTGGAATATAATCAATAAACTGGTTTATGGAAATACTGCCCAGTGGCCCCAATTTACCTGATACTTTCTTGGAAAGCAGACCTAATATCTGTATATCAGATTGGTTTGTCAGCATATCAAGTTTGCCGGACATAAACAGGCTCAGGTTTTTACCCCGGGAAGCTATGTCATCTGCAAATATTACACCATTTTTGGAAGTCACGCTTCCCTTAAGGACTTCAAAATGACCAGTTTTCTGAGGAGCAATAAGATCAATTATGTTATTTAGATTAAAGCCCCCAACTCCGCTTTGGAGGACGTTAAAAGCCCTTAACAGGTATTCAAGAGAACCTAACCTGACAAAACGACCATCTGCAATCCTGAACTCAGCATAACCATTGGCATTTGATATTAATTCCTGAGAATTCTTCCCTCTTGTTGAGAATTGCACACTCCCGTCTAATGTCCCATAAACCTCGTTAGGCAGTGATAATATAGTAGATGCTACAGCATTAGCGTCCATTCCAGTGAACTTAAAGTTGGATGAAAGCTCGGTAGTTTTCATGTTAAAGAATATACTGCCCTGTCCCACTCCATTTGTAGCAGTAAAACTTATTTTAGGAACTGATAAAAGCCAGTCCGGTGTAAAGCTAAAGCCGGCTTTTACATTATTGGTAATTAAATTCCGCAGAACCATTTCTCCGGCGTTTAAAGTCCCGTTTGCTATAATAACCGGCGGAAGTTCTCCCGGGCCTTTTCCTAAGCCTGCCGGTATAATTTTTGTTATTTCATCTATGTTTAATAACGGTGAACTTATTTTTAAATCCTTAATAACCATGGGAGATTCGATCTTACCGTTCATTAACGCCTGTATATTCATACTGGTTTCGCCTATGACCAGGTTATTAATGTTAAGTGCAGTATTATTTTTATTAAAATTAAAATTAATTAAATCAATATGGCTCTGATAATCAGGAATGACCAGATCCTGTAAAGCTACATTTCCAAAGATTTCAGGAGATACTACATATCCGTTCAGCTTTAAATCTGCTTTAAGAGTTCCCTGTGAAAAAAAGTTTTCACATCCGTTATTCAGCACAGAACCGATTGACGTGTTGAAATAATTTGTTTTGATAGGATTTTCCTGATTGGTTTTAACAATAAAATCCTTGAAAACCGGCTTTGATGACCTGATATTATCGATTGCACCATAAATGGTAAGTAAGTTTTTAGCATCCATATCAAGTCCCAGCCTGTCGATGTTTATCCGGTCCTGGGTGCCGTGAGCCTTGATATTAATAAGCCTTAACTGATTCCTTGGAAGCCCTATTGGTGTGAAATAGCTTAAAAATGTCCCTTTTTCCAGTATCATACGGCCATCAAAATCCCAGTTTTTTGCTTCACCTTTTAATGAAAGAGTTAAAGGGATAATGCCATTTGCAACAAGTGGAATATCTGTATAAAACCTGAATTTTTCAATGTCTTCAGAATTTACATTAAAGTTGGAGGTTAAATCAAATTTATTTTTTTCAACAAAACCATTAAAAACAAATAATGACTCTGAAATTATGCCTCTTAAATTTGAGAAGTTTGCCCCCTTATTAGATATTTGCGCGCTTCCGCTGTTAAGTAGAATAAATGTGTCATATGGTTTATACATAGCAGAAACATTTGTCGGGATAATGTTTATTTGCCATTCTTTGGGCCTTGCATTTATATTAACATCAGCAATGCCGTGGAATTCGCAAAAGTCAGCAAAAAGCTGCTTTATTTCAGGCGGGGTGATAGGAGCTTGAATAAATTGCGAAAAATTTGAAAAATCAAATTTGGGACTTTTAAATTGAAAATCCGGCACAAGTGGTTCATTTTTTGATATAAAATTCCTTATATTGGAAACATTTCCATTGGTTTTAAATGGAATTTCTTGTATAATTCCTGCAACATTCCTGGCGTCAACTTTGTTTGCAGTAACAGTAAGGATTCCGCTGTTTAAGCATACCGGGAATCCTACAAATTTATTTGTAAAGCAGCCGTTCATGTCCTTCATAATAAAACTTTGAAAAGCGTCTTTTTCCAGATTGCCTTTAATATTAACCTCAATATCGCTTTTTCCGCTGACTTCCGGGTAATCATCAATTACTTCCGCTGCTTTAATAAGGAGAGGGGAGTTAGAGACAAAATCCTTAGTCGGTTTAAGGGTTATTGAATCAGCAGTTACTTTAAATTCAGCATCCTGGTTTTCTTTTATAAAGCCTGTGATTTCCGCTTTTTCTCCAAGTGCATACCCGCTCATGCCTTTAAAATAGACATTTTCATTCTCAAATTCCAGCTCTCCGTTTACTTTTTCAAAAGGCGCTGCAAAACCCTTGTATAAAATGTTCGCATCTTTGAATTTAAATTCTCCGCAGGAATCAACGTCATCTTCTGTGCCTTTGATCCGCAGTATTGTATCAGCTTTACCGCCAGCTTTAAGGATTTCCTCCAGGGCATCCTGCACACTATATAACAGTGGGCTTGTATGTACAAAATTAAGGGCTTTATCAAGTTCCAGCTCAGGAAAATGCAGCACTACATTTGAATAACCCTTTAGGGTTGAATAACCTGTAGGGATTATCCGCATGCCTTCCACAAATCCTTTTAATTCATCATAATGAGCCTTTGTCCCGTCAAATACTATCCTGCCAGTCACGTCATGAGCCGCACAGCACAGGGTTTCGTATTTTACTGTCAGTCCTTTGCCTTCAACATAGCCGTTGAGCTTTGCGTTACTAAACTTCCCTGTGATATTAAGGTTAACTTTTCCATTGCCTTTAAAGTCCATTTTTTCTACAGGACCAAGCTTAAAAACAAGGAAATCATGTGCAATAAACATCATTCTGCTTGCTTTTTCAAAATCCATTTCAGTGGAAGTTATGTTAATATCAGTGGTTTTGTATTTAAAAGGGCTGATTTTTCCGGTTATATTTGCAAAACTGTTTTTATTGACAAATATTTTATTGTCTAAAACTAGGTAATGACCAATAAAATCTATTTTTCCGTAGCTAGCCGGTGTGTTTTTCAGCACGGATAAGTTTTTATATTCGATTTCTCCAAACATTTCAGGCTGTTTGAGGTTGCCCTTTATCTTTATTTGTCCAGAAACAATGGCTTTTAGGCCATGTTTTAATACTTTTTTAAATGGTTCTTTTTTTACTTTGACTATTTTGGGGAATAACTTTGAAATAGAGTGTATCTGCGAATCTTCCAGCTTTAATTTAAGGTTAACATCTTGTTTTTTAACTTCTCCTGAGCTGGTAATATTTATATCGTTACTAATAATCTTTAAATTATCTAGAACCGTCAGGTTGTCATTATAATACCCGCGCGCTAAAAAGTTTAGGTGTCCCGGATATTCGGAAAACACGCCATGTTTCGGGGTTTTTGCCTTAAACTGGTTTAAAACTGCGTCAACGAAAAATTTATTTTTTCCAAAATATTTTTTATAAACTTCAACGTCAAAATTTATGTCTCCTTTGCCTAAAAGCGTTATTTTATCTTCAAGGTACGGAGTTGCTGCACCAAGATCAAAGTTTTTAATATTTCCTGCAAGATGAAATTTTTTGGCTTTTAAAAATGGCAAAGCTGAAGAAAAAGACAGGTTAAATTCAGTAGCGGCCTTGTCATCTAAAAATGCCGTGCCTGTAGCATCAGCCAGTATATATTTATTGGGAGTAAAATCATTTATTCTGATTTTTTCTCCGGCAAACAGGTAGCTTTTGGGAGGTTTTATCTTTTTATCCGTAAATTTCAGCTTGTAGCCGTTAATTAGTATATCCGCATTTTTTACTGATACTTTATATCTGGGTTTTTGGGCTTTTCCTATAACAGTGCCAATATCAAAACTTCCGTTTTCAAATCGGGTTACATCAGCGTCAAGAGTGTTTATGGTGATCTTTTCCAGGGCAATTCTGTTTGTTAAGAGGGGTAATATTGGGACTTCCACATAAGATGGCCCCATATCAATGAATTTTTCCCCATTAAGCTTTTTTACACTGACCCTGTTTGTTTCTACCCTTGCTTTAAAGTCCCAGGTCAGCTTTATATTAAGCTTTCCCAGTTCCGCCGGGTAAACAAGCCTGTTATTAACTACAGTTCTGATTTGTTCTTTGTATTTATCAAAATCTATAGCGCCCGGGAGGATAAAATAATACCCAAACGCCGCCAGGGCAAGAAATATAGAAACGATTATTAACAGGATTGTTCCTAGATGTTTGGTTTTATAGTTCATATTATAATGTTACTATATAATGAAATCATTAATCTATTGCTATTAGAATTAATTATACTGAAAATTTATTATTATTCATATTTTGATACCAAAAGGCAGTTGCAAATGGTACCAAAATATGATATTGTTATATGAGATAAAGGATAAATAATGAGTAAAAATGACAAGTTAATAAAAAGATTTTTAAGAAATCCAAAGGATTTTGTCTGGAATGAATTAGTAAAAATTCTTGAAATTCATGGTTATAATGAAATGAAAACGGGTAAAACAAGCGGTTCAAGAGTAAAATTTATAGATAAATCCGGTAACATCATTAAAACTCACAAGCCCCATCCTCAAAATATTGTTAAAAGTTATGTAATTTTAGAAATAAAAGAAAAATTAAAATTGGAGGACTAGAAAATGAAAAATATACTTGAATATAAAGGTTTTTATGGCTCTGTTGAGTATAGCCAGGAAGACGACTGCCTTTTTGGAAAAATATTATTTATTGAAGATTTAATTTTATACGAAGGCAATAGTGTTGCTGAATTAAAAAAGTCTTTTCAGGAGTCTGTCGAAGAATATATCGAGGATTGTAAAGAACTAGGAAAAGACCCGTTTAAAAAGCATAAAGGAACTCTTAACGTAAGGTTAACTCCTGAATTGCATAAAAAGGCAGCTTTAAAGGCTGAAAGTCAGAGAAGATCAATAAATTCTATAATTGCTGAAGCAATTGAAAAGTATATTGCTTAAGCTTAATCATCTCGCCGGGAATGAGAAGCTTTTAACATCGAAAAAATTCATATTATCAGGGAGTTTTGATATTTTAACAGGAATGTCCTCAACTTTTCCATCTCTGAAAATTTTGAATGTGATTGACTTGTTTATATCCGTTCTTGCCACGAGATTCCTGAGCTGGCTTTTATCCAGCAGGGGTTTTTCGTTTACGGAAATCACAATATCATGCTTTTTTAAGCCCGATATTTCAGCGGGGCTTCCTGCCACCACGTCTATAATCATTACAGCCCTGTTGATGTCCTGTATTGCCACCCCAATCCAGCCCCTTTCGACCTTCCCCTTCTCCTTTATTTCGTTAAATACTCTTTTAGCCATATTTGACGGAATAGCAAACCCTATGCCTTCATAGCCTCCGCTCCTTGTTAAAATTGCAGTATTTATGCCTATTAGCTCCCCGTTCAAATTTATTAACGCACCGCCTGAATTCCCCGGGTTTATGGCGGCATCAGTCTGTATAAAGTCCTCGTAATCCACAATCCCTATATTTGACCTGTCAAGCGCGCTGACTATTCCCATAGTGACGCTCTCACCAATGCCGAATGGATTCCCGACTGCAAGCACAATATCACCAACCCTGGCTGCGTCAGAATCACCAAATTTTAAGTGAGAAAGGTCTTTTGCATCTATTTTCATGACCGCAAGGTCGGTTTTTGGGTCTCTTCCGACTATTTTGGCGGCATAGCTTCTGTTTCCAGATAATTCCACCCGTAAAACCCCCGGGAAGTTTTCTACTACGTGGTTATTAGTTAGGATATAGCCGTCAGAGGAAATAATTACACCTGAGCCGAGGCTCGGGAAATTTTTCTGAATAGGTTTATAAATATTTATTCCCTCGGGAATCAATTTATATAAAGTTTTTTTATCCATAGAAATATGAACGACTGAATCCTTAGCTTTGCTTGCGGCTATTGGCATTAAGTCGAATTTATTTACTACTTCTGGCATTCTTTTTGCAAGGTCATTTGGAGGAAACGGGTAGTCATTTACCACAGGCGGGTTTATCTGCTTAGTTCTTGAAGATTCTATTATAGAACCTGCAACATAAATTGCAATAAACGCAATAAGCACAAGGATAACCAGGAAAAAAGTTCTTTTTTTGCGGTTATTTATCAATGTTTTCTCCTTTACCTGTTGTAGTAAGGATATTGCTGAGGATACTGCGGTCGCTGCGGTTGTGGTGGATAATATGGTCTTTGCTGATACTGCGGTTGTTGTTGATATTGTGGATATACAGGCTGCTGCTGATATTGAGGTTGAGGCGGATAATATGGCTGTTGTTGATACTGAGGTCTTGCCTGCATGGGTTGTACCGGTTGTGCAGGCGGAGTATAAGTTTGCGGTTTTTGAACAACTTTTGGGCGTAGTTGCTGCTGAACAGCAACTTGTGGCTGTCTAGGTGGCGCAGCCTGCGGTACAGGAGGTGGTTTTATATTAGGCTGGGAAGCGATTTTTTCCTTTTTTTTCTCTTTTCTAAGTTTTTCCAATACTTCTTTTTCCGGAGCCCGGAATGATTGGGCAATAATATTATTTTTTTTGTAATATTCCTGACTAAAATTTTTCCATAAAGTGGCGCAGTTACTGCTGAAAACCCCTCTTAACTGTGTGCTTTCATCATTTCCCATCCAGATTGTGGTTACGGTATCAGGAGTGTAACCCGAAAACCATATATCCTTAAAATCATCTGTAGTACCTGTTTTTCCGGCAATTTCCCTGCCTTCTAGAATGGCGTTTTTGCCTGTGCCTTTTTGCACCACGTCAATGAGGATGGAATTAAGCAGGCGCACGTATTTTGAATCAACAACCCTCACGGGTTTATTGTTAGCTGATTCGATAAGATTTCCTCTTGAGTCAGTAAGATATCTTATGGCTGTTGGTTCCAGGTAAACCCCTTCTCTTGCAAGGGTCGAATAAGCTGTAGCAACTTCAATAGGGGTAAGACCTGCAGAACCGAGTACTATTGAGTAACCTCTATCAATGTGGCTCCTGATGCCAAGAAGCCTCGCTGTTTCTATTACGTTATCAATACCTGCTTGCAGCGCAACACGCACTGTAGGAGTATTTCGTGACAGGGTAAGAGCTTTCCTTACTGTCATTCTTCCCATATATTTGCCGTCCCAGTTATGGGGAGTCCATACGTTCCACTTGGTGCGGTATGCGATCGGGGCATCCATAATATATGTATCAGGTGTAATAATTCCAAGCCGTAAACCAGTTAGATAAACAATGGGTTTAAATCCTGAGCCTGTCGCCCTTTGCGCCATAGTAGCCCTGTTAAACTGGCTTTTTGAATAATCAATACCACCTACAAGCGCTTTAACATACCCGGTTTTAACGTCTATTGTTACTAATGCGCCCTGGCGAATGCCTGTATAGGCAGACAATTTTTTAACACCTTCATTAATTGTTTTTTCAGCTGCTTCCTGGGCTCCCGGATCAAGTGTGGTGTAGACTTTAAGGCCGCCCCTATCTACAACTTCCTTGCCATAGCGTTCTCGAAGGAGCTGGCTAACGTAATCTACAAAATATGGGTATTTATTATAAACGGCGATCTTAGGCTCTTCAAACTTTAGATGGGTATTGAGTGCGTTTTTCCTTTGTTTTTCAGTTATATAACCGAATTCCAACATTCTGTCGAGTACAATTTTCTGGCGTTTCAGAGATTCTTTAAGGTTAGAATAAGGAGAATACTGTTCCGGTGCTTTTATCAGTCCTGCAAGAAGCGCAGCTTCAGCAAGATTAAGGTCTTTTGCTTTTTTATTAAAATACCTGTTAGCTGCTTTTTCAATACCGTATGACCTGTTGCCAAGATAGATTAAGTTCATATATTTTTCAATAATTTCTTTTTTTGAAAGTTTATTTTCAACCTTTACGGCCAGGAGGGCTTCAAGGAATTTTCTTTTAAATGATCTTTCCGGCATCAGGTACCAGTTTTTAACAAGCTGTTGCGTGATTGTGCTGCCTCCCTGAATTGAGGATGCACCGGCCATGTTGTTTAAGAAGGCCCTTATTGTGCCTTTCAGGTCTACGCCTTTGTGTTCGTAAAACCTTACGTCTTCTATAGCAATAACCGCACTGGTAAAAAATGGGGATACCTCGTCAAAAGACACACAAATCCTGCCTTCATCCTCATTTATTTCTGCTATGAGTCGGTCATTGATATCAAATACTTGTGTAGACTGTTCGGGCTCTGTTGTTTCAATAAAGTCAGCATCAGGCAGATTATCGGTCATGCCCATTACTAAAAATGTGACGAATGTGCATATAACGATAATAATTGCCTGTACCAGAAAAAAATTTGTTTTCAAGTCTTTGAAATTTAGCATTCTCTAATTTTATAGAGAGAGAGCTCACGAATAATGAACCTGTTTAGCACACCCGATTAGGCTATTTTTAAAAAAGTTAAATTTTTATTTAAATAAAGCCCTTATCCGATGCTTCTTCAAGGCCTAAATTAAAAGCTTCTTCTCCAAGAGAGCCGTCTTCTTTAATCTCTCTGCAATGGACGGTTAATTTGCCTTCCTGGACAAGTTTTTCTATTTCTTCAGAGCTTTTTCCTTCTAATTTTTTAGGATCAAAGTCCCAATCAAAGCCACTTTCTTCGTCTATGCCTCTAAGATAAACACCATATTTTTTTCCGTCTACTTCTTTAACTCCCACGCAGGCTTTTTCTGGACGAATAGCTTGTTTAGCTATACTATTTCCATCTTGTATAGAGGTATCAATATCTTTAGGCTCTTTTTTTGCTGTACTTGCTTTTGGTGCTGCTGTACCTGGCGATGCTTTGCCTTCCATCGTCTGCTGCAATAATTTATCGATTTCATTATCACTACGATAACTGATACTTGAAGAAGGAGAGGAGTTAAATATACTGCTGTTGTTTATGGCAGCAACATAATCAGCTTTATTTTTTTGTCTGTAATTATTAATAGTGTGATAAGCTGATACTGCTGAACCTGCATTGCCCGAGGTATTAATAGTATAGTTTAACATGAAAAACCTCCAAGGTATACAACTATTACTGCTTACCTATATAAAAAATATATACTATGCAAAATTGTTATATTAATAAAAAATTAATAAATTAATTTTACATTTATTAATATTTACAAAAGTTCTTCTGATTCCGGATTTATTTTCTTTAAATAAAGCTCTTGAAACAATATATAAATCGAGGCCGCTAACGCCGGGGACAGAATAACTCCAAATACGCCCAGTGTGCTTGCGGCGATCAGGATGGCTATAATTATTATGAGAGGGTGCATTTCAAGGAAAGTACCCAGTATCATTGGCGTTAAGATATGATTTTCCAGCCTCTGTACTATCATATATACAATAAAAACCCATAGAGCAAGGAGCGGGTCGTGCGCAAGGGCAATTATAATAGCTGGTACAGCCGCAATTATAGGCCCGACAATAGGTATGATTTCCAAAAGTCCTGCTGTTATGCCAAGAAGAAGAGCAAACTCCATCCCAACAATTTTTAACCCAATTGCTGTTAATACGCCGACAGCAATCATTAAAATAATTTGCCCCCTGACATAGCCGCCTACCCTGCGGGAGATAATGCCAATAATATGTTTTACCTGTTCCCTGTACTTTGGAGGGAAAAGTTTTAAGGAGTCTTGAGCAAGTGATTCCTTGTCAAGAAGCAGAAAAAGCACTATTACTGCCAGTGTGAATGCGCCTGCTATACCTGCAAACAGGTTTATAGTAAAGCCTATGGACTTGCTGACTATATCCTGGCCAATATCAGACATGTTTGAAAACATTTGAGAATAATCAGGAATGAATCCTTGACTTTGAGCAAATATCTCAAATTCGGATAAAGCCCGTGTTATTTGATCCCAGTATCCCGGGAATTTTTCCATAAATTCTTCAGTCTGCTGCACGATTACAGTTATAAAGGGAATAAGAAGCGTAAGCATTACAAGCAGGCCAACAAGATATACAAATAGTACAACTATTCCACGTGGAACCTTTTTGCTAAGCCAGTCTACGATGGGAAAAAGTGCGCTCGCAATTACAAATGAAGCAAATAAAAGAAGCAGCACATCCCTGATCTGATAAATAAATATCAACAATAATATAAATGAAAAAAAAATGATGATGCTGGCCGGTGTAATTGATATTTTTGTTGTGTTATTCTTCAAGGTTACTTTTTAAAACCTCAATAGTAATACCTTGCTCTTTTAGGGATTTAAGAAAGTTTTCTGATGCTTTTTTTTGTATATCCTGGGGCACTATCCTTAAAAGTTCAACGGCTCTGGACAAAACAGGGTCACCATCATACCAGCGGTTTCCATTAGGATGTTTTACCTTGGAATAAAAAGACTCAACAGCTTCTTTTCCAACCTGGGCTTCTATTTTTTCCAGGAAAACCTGCGCTTGTTCTCTTAAGTCGTCCTTAAAATTACGAAGCAATTCCATAACTTCTACTAAAAGAGGATCATGGTCATACCAGCGTTTATATTCAGCCATTGTGTTCAACCTTTAATATGAATTTTCTTCTATATTAATAATTTTACCATCAAGATTGGTTTCGTCGATATCAACTCTTTTTATATATGCTCCTAACCCTGATAGTTTATCAACAATTTTTTCATATCCACGGTCAATATGGTGAATATCAGAGATTTCTGTTGTTCCATCAGCGCAAAGGGCTGCTACAACTAATGAAGCTCCAGCTCTCAGGTCGCTAGCAATTACCTGGGCTCCTGTTAACTGTTTTACTCCCTTGATAATTGCTTTATGGGATTCCTGCTGAACGTCAGCGCCCATTCTTCTGAGTTCCCCTATCTGTCTGAACCTGTTTTCATAAATACTTTCCGTAATTATACTTATGCCTTCAGCCATGAGCAGAGCGGATATAAACGGTGATTGCAGGTCAGTAGGAAAGCCAGGATAAGGTTGGGTAACAATATTTGTGGCGTTTAATCTTGTATTGCAAGAAATTTCCATACTAAAGGGATCAAGTATTGTTACCTTACCGCCCATTTCAATAACTTTGCTGGTTACTGCGCTTAAATGATTAGGGAAAATGTTTTTAATTATTGCTTTTCCTTTAGTAGCGGCAATAGCAGCTATGTACGTCCCTGCTTCAATTCTATCAGGAATGGTTGTATAAGTAACAGCTTTTAAATCTTTCTGCTTAACGCCGTTAATTATGATTTCAGAAGTGCCCGCCCCGTTAACATCAGCTCCCATAGCATTAAGGAAGTTAGCAAGATCGATAATTTCCGGTTCCTGTGCTGCGTTGTTAAGTATTGTAGACCCTTCTGCAAGAATAGCAGCAAGCATAATATTTTCTGTGGCGCCTACGCTTGGCCTGTCAAGATAAATCTTTGTTCCTACAAGTTTTTTGGCTTTTGCAATAACATATCCGCCTTCTATTTTAACCTGGGCACCAAGTGCTTCCAGTCCCTTAATATGAAGATCAATTCTTCTTTCACCTATGGAGCATCCTCCGGGAAGCGCAACCTTGGCCTCGTGGAATCTGCCCACTAATGCACCCAATACAACAAATGAAGCCCTCATTTTACTTACAAAATCGTAATGGGCTTCAACGTTGTTTATATTCGTGGCATTGATAATTATCTTTTTTTCCTTTATATCGTAGTCCACCTCGGCACCAAGTGTTTGTAAAAGACTCGCCATGGTCACTACGTCGGTAAGTTCCGGTATATTATATATCTCTGAGGTGTCTTCTAAAAGAAGCGCTGCTGCCATCAGCTTTAATGCTGCATTTTTAGCTCCGCTTATTGTAACTTCACCTTTTAATCTGCGCCCACCCTCTAATATTATTTTCTGGTACAAAAATCTTCCTCCTGAAATAATTTTCCACTCAATAGCTGATCACAATCTAATTTAATACCATTTATGAATTAAAGTAAACATTTTAATGATAAAAATATGAAATTAGCTGTAAACACTCATTTTTCATTCCTATAGATTAGCAAATTTTCAAAAAATAAACAAACCTGATTTGGTTATTTTTTACTATACAAAAACAATGCTTTAGGTGAATAAAAATGTAGAGAGAGGAATTTAAAATATATACAGTGAATCCTCAACTCTTCTAAATTGACTTGCTCTTTAAAAGCTTCTGTAATTGTTACAGGGGCTTTTCTTTATGGTAGTATAATTCACAGGAGGTAAACATGAACTTTTTACACACAATGATACGGGTAAAAGATATCGATAAATCGCTGAAATTTTATCAGGAATTAATCGGCCTTAAGCAAGTAAAGACAATGGAATTAAAGGACGCAACCCTGTATTTTGTATCTGATGAAAGAGGATGTTGCACAATTGAGCTCACTTATAATCACGAGCTGCCAGAAGGCGGCTACAATCACGGTAATTATTTCGGCCATCTGGCATTTGGAACAAGTGACCTTGACGCATTCAGTGAAAAACTTAAAGCTTTTGGCATGGATTACACACGTCCACCCTTCCTTGTAAGAGAAGGCGGACCTAAAATAGCTTTTTTAAATGACCCTGACGGGTTTCCAATTGAGATTATTGAAAAGAAGTAAATTTAATTTACGATGTTAATAGCTTTTATTACTTCATCAGCCACTTTTTTCTGCTGCTCCCGGGTTATTTCCGGGAAAATAGGCAGGGAAAGTACTTTCAGGGTTGTGTTTTCTGTTTGCGGCAGATCGCCTTCCTTCATCCCTAAATCGTTGTATGCTTCCTGAAGATGGGCAGGCACAGGATAGTAAATCATTGCCATTACGCCATTTTTGCCTAAAGTTTCGTGTACTTTATCTCTTGCAGGCATCTGAATTGTGTATTGATGATATACACAGCTAGTGTTAGCCAGCTCTTTTGGTGTTTGTATTTCTGTTATTCCTTTAAATAGTTCGTTGTAGTAATATGCGGCTTCACGTCTTTTTGAATTCCAACGGTCTATGTGGGGAAATTTTACATTTAAAACAGCTGCCTGGATTTCATCAAGCCTGCTGTTATAACCTACTTCTTTATGGTAATAACGAACATGGCTACCATGATTTCTTAAGGCCAGGATTCTATCTGCTAGATAGTTGCTATTGGTGGTTATCATGCCGCCATCCCCGCAAGCTCCAAGGTTTTTAGACGGAAAGAAACTGAAGCATCCTATATCGCCTAATGCTCCTGCTTTCTTTCCTTTATAAGTAGCACCGACGGCCTGGGCGCAGTCTTCCACGATGAAAAGGTTGTATTTTTTAGCTATTGCAATAATCGGGTCCATGTCAACCGGCTGGCCATATAGATGTACAGGGATTATTGCCTTGGTTTTTGCGGTGATTTTCTTTTCCAGCTCGTTAATGTCAAGGTTAAAGGTGTCGGGATTTATGTCTACAAATACAGGCTTGGCTCCAACGTAGCTTATGGCTTCTACTGTTGCTATGAAAGTAAACGCAACAGTTATGACTTCATCACCGGGGCCAATATCAAGAGCTTTAAGCGCTAGCAACAGCGCATCAGTACCTGATGCAACGCCTAGAGCTTTTTCTGTGCCGATATATTTTGCAAAGTCATTTTCCAGTTTTTTTACGTTTTCTCCAAGGATGTATTTCCCGGAGGACAGCACTTTTAGTACTTCTTTTTCTATTTCCTGCCCGATTTGTTCGTATTGTTTCGTAAGGTCTAATATTGGAATCATTTAAAACCACCTTTTCTCCCGTATACTATACAAATAGTTTAGCATGCACAGGGGGGTGCTTTTATAAAAGCTTAATATAAGGCTCTATAAGTTATTAGTAGTGCTCTGATCATCATCTTCAAAAGCTGAGATGTCTATATCATTATCTTCATCCTGATAATCCGTGGAATAATCAATTTCAATATTAGTTATGTCGTCTTCAAGCATTTCTATTTCTTTTTTGCTGAATTCCTTTATTCTTCCATCTTCAAGTTTTACAACAATGGTAGCTTGCAGGAAGTGCAACGCTGCAACCTTGCCTAGTCCTTCGGATGTCATTACTCCGCTGCCAACCGGAGGCATCCCCGCAGCAGCTTCAATATAATTTGAGTATTCATAATTTAAGCAGCATAAGAGCCTTCCGCAAGTACCGGAAATTTTCCCGGGATTTACCGGCATTCCCTGATCCCTGACAAGCTTGATGTTAATTGAAGCAAAGTTTTTCAGGAATGAGGAGCAGCAAAATTCCCTTCCGCACATTCCTAATCCTTCCATTATGGAAGTTTCATCCCGAACGCCTATATGGCGAAGATCTATACGAATCCTGCGGAAAGTTTGTGTCAGGTCTTTTAACAATTCTCTGAAATCAATCCTGTGAGGGGCTGTATAATAAAAAGTCAGTTTTTTTTCATCAAAGGTATATCTTGAATCAATCAGTCTCATTGGCAGTTTATGATTCTCAATTAATGCGCTGCACTTGTTGAATGCTACATTTTGTTTTCTTTGAATTTCTTCTGCTCTGGTTTTATCAACATCATTCATTATTCTTATGAATGGAAGCGGTTCAGGCAGGTTTTCTCCCCATTTTTTCATGACGCAGCAGGGTATTCTTTCTATTTTAGCAGCTTCCTGGCCTTTTTCCGTAATTACCAGCACCATTTCTGCATGCTTAAATTCAACATCCGCCGGTACATTTACAGGATGCAGCTTATTTTTAAGTAACCTAACGCCATATTTATACATAATAAAATATTATACGCTAAAAATCCTTTTTTGACTTTTAGTAGTTTTCAGCGTGTACTTCAAAAAAGGATTTTGGATGCGCGCAAGCCGGGCACATTTCCGGTGCGGAATTGTTTTCATGTATGTAGCCGCAATTTCTGCATTTCCACTCTATAGTTAAGCCTTTTTTAAATACCTGCTGACTTTCTATGTTTTGTAAAAGTTTTAAATAACGTTGTTCATGCCTTTTTTCAACTTCAGCTATTTTTCTGAATACAACAGCTACATCTTTAAACCCTTCTTCTTCCGCTGTTTTTGCAAATTCAGGGTATAAATCCGTCCACTCTTCATTTTCACCCATTGCTGCGGCTTTTAAGTTATAAGCGGTGTCACCAAATGATGATGGGTACATTGCTTTTATTTCAACAGGAGTTCCTTCCAGGAATTTAAAAAATCTTTTTGCATGTTCTTTTTCATTATCTGCGGTTTCGATAAATAAAGCTGCAACCTGCTCATAGCCTTCTTTTTTAGCTACGCTGGCGTAGTAGGTGTATCTATTTCTGGCCTGGGATTCCCCAGCGAAGGCGGCCATCAGGTTATGTTCTGTTTTAGTTCCTTTTAAGCTTCTTTTTTCCTGAGTTTGAGTCATATTACCCTCCATAATTTTTTATTCTCCACACAAGTATACTATAATATTCTTATGATTATAAAAGAATTTTCCAAATATATTCAAAATTTCAGCGCTGATATCCCTGCGGTGATTCTTTTATCAAGGTGGATGAGGGAAAGAATCTCAAAAACTCATGAGGACAACGTGGATCGGGTAATGCAAAAAGAAATAGCCCTCTTAAGAAACAAAAGAGGTTTCTTTTTAATGTTTGGCAGGTCGGATTCCGGCAGGAAACTTTTGGAATCGTTGTATGAGTTTGCTTTAAGCTACGATAATCATAAATTCAGCAAATGGGTGCATAAGTTAAAAGCGAGCGATTTTAAGTAGTTATTAGGTGGCAATGCACTTTACTTTCCTCTATACGTCATTGCGAGCCTGTGAATGCTAGGATATAAACGGATAATTTACTTGCAAGCAATCTTCCTTGTTGAATAGAAAGCTTACTTAATGCTTGGAAAGATCCTGAAACAAGTTCAGGATGACGTATACAGATGTTTACTGGATAAATCCTAGCTAATCTGTTCCAAAATCCCTTTTAACGCCAGCTTAACATGCGCATAATTCAACCCGCCCTGCATATAAGCCGCATAGGGATCTCTTAAAGGCCCGTCCGCAGAAAGCTCTATAGTTGAACCTTCAATAAACGTCCCTGCTGCCATTACGATATCATCTTCATAGCCCGGTACCTGGTCAGGTACAGGAGTAAGGTAAGAGTCTACAGGGCTGTAATACTGCACTGTTTTGCAGAACTTGACCAGCTTTTCCCTGTCATTAAAAACAATAGCCTGAATTATATCTGTCCTGAGATCATCAGGACGTGGATATGTCTCAAATCCCATATCAAGAAAAACCTGCGATGCAAGTACAGCGCCTTTTAAAGCTTCATGGACAATGCTCGGCGCCATAAATAGGCCTTGTAAGATCAACCTTGACTGGTTAAGCATGGCCCCGCCTTTAGTACCGATTCCCGGCGCTGTTAGTCTTTCTGCTGCAAGTTCAACAAGTTCTTTTCTGCCTGCTATGTAGCCTCCGGTTTCAACAATTCCGCCACCGGGGTTTTTTATGAGCGACCCGGCTATTAAGTCCGCACCAATGTCTGTGGGTTCAATTGCTTCAGTGAATTCGCCGTAGCAGTTATCAACAAAACAGATACATTCAGGATTTTTAATTTTAACTTTTTCTATAATTTCGGCAATATCTTCCATGTTAAGCGGTTTTCTAAGGCTGTATCCTCGTGAACGCTGGATAAAAGCCATTGTTGTCTTTTCATTAACCGCTTTTTCAATATCGGAAGGTTCAACTTCGTCATAAATTACACCATGCCCAGTTAAGGAAGATTTCTTGTTTCCTCGGCTGCCAATAACCTCTTCTAGTGTGTCGTAGGGTTTACCAGAAACTGAAACCAGCCTGTCACCATGCCGAAGTAGGCCGAAAAATCCGCACGCAATGGCATGAGTGCCAGACACAAAATGGTTTCGCACAAGTGCAGCTTCGCAGTTAAAAACCTGGGCGTAAACCTTGTCTATGATCCCTCTGCCAAGATCATCATGGCCATAACCGCTAACTGTGTAAAAATGCTCCTCGCCTACCTTATTATCCTGAAAAGCCCGGAGAACTTTTTCCTGGTTTATATCCCTAATTAATTCAAGTTCCCGAAATATTTCAGCAACTTTTTTTTCTGCTTTGTTTATAATTAAGGTTTTATTGAATTCGTTTTTCATGTTTTTAATATTACTATAAGCAAAAAATTTTTATTCAAGTTTTTGTCAACATGAAAGATGACAATGGCTAAAAAATATGTTATATTTTATAAATGAACCAGGAAATTTTTTATAACCTTAAATTTAACAGACACACAGGCCTTTTATATCCAGGAATTTATGCTATTAAAGTATCTGAGCTGCTTGAACATCCATTATTATGTAAAAATGAAAAGAGAAAAAGTCTTATCCTATCCTTAAAAGAGGCTTGTGAAATATATTGGCAATTTAACATATCAGAGATATTTGTTGACGGTAGTTTTGCTACGTTAAAAGAAAAGCCTGAAGATATTGATGGTTATATTGTTATTGATAGAAATTCTAAATTTAATGAGCTTGTAAAAAGTGGCTCTATCTGGGGTGATTTTTCATCAATAGATAAAAATACAGGTAAATTTAGAATGTGGACAGAGCATAGAATAGAGTTCTACGTGCATCCTCTCCAAAAAGCATATTATGGAATGAGTTTTCCGGTATTTTTTACAAATCCTAGTAAATACATTAATAAAGGTATATTAAAAATAATTAAATAGGGAGAAACTCTTATGTATATTATAAAAAGTGAAATTGAAAAAAAGAAAACTCTAGAATTGATAGAGAATTTTAAAAAAGCTATTGAAGAAGTTAATAATTCTGATATTGAAGATTTGTTAAAAGAAGCGCAGATTAATGGTTATAAAATTCAGATACACGATTTAGAAAAACAAATTGAAGAATATGAAGAACTTAAAAAAGGGAATTACAAGCTTCCTGAAGAATTAATCCTAGAAGAATTACTCCAGACTCTTATAAAGATAAGGATATCAAGAGGAATTTCCCAGTCCGAACTGGCAAGACTACTTAATGTCCCGCGCCAGCAGGTTAATAGATATGAAGACAGGGAATATCAGGGTGTTAATATCGAAAGAATTTTTCAAATATTGAAAATTCTTGGAATTAAGTCATCTATAAAGCTAAAAAACGCAGCTTAAAGCTTAACTATAATTATTTACTGCTGCTTTTTCTTGATCTCCAATGCGGCGTTGTATGCGATTACATATACGCTGCAAGCTTTATAGCTTTTTAAATAAAATGCGCAGTCTTCTTCCAGGCACATATTTGGTTTTTCATTATTAGAACTTAATACAGGACAAACTTGTGGTGCACCCATCTTTCTCTCCTTAATTATCCTTATTGCTTTCTTCTTCTTCGATTATCTTTTTTATATTGTCCTCATCAAGAGATTCTGACGTATGTATTTTTATTGTAATACTATTTTTTAAAAACAGGTAGACGCAAAGAGCTATAAAAACCCAAAGTAAAGAAGCCTGGTAATAATTTATGAGAGGGCCGTTGTAAAGGTTACCTATCATTCCGTTCCAGCCCATCATTATTGCCCAGATAGGAAATAGTATAAAACCGAAACATAGGCCAGCCATTATTAACATAACGAATAATAAGCCTGTAAGGCCATGAATTTGAAACACTTTAAAATTTTTATTCATAATTTTATTCCGTTAATTTCAAGAAGTCATCTTCATTCAGTATTTTAACATTTAATTGCAATGCTTTGTCATATTTTGAGCCGGGATTTTCACCAACTACAACATAATCCGTGTTTTTGCTTACACTGCCTGAAACTTTGCCGCCTAATTTTTTTATTATTTCACCGGCTGTATTTCTTTCCATAGATTTTAATGTCCCGGTTAAAACAAAACTCTGGCCTGCAAATGGCAGGCTTTTCGCTGCTTCTGTTTTTTCTTCATAAAGCTTAACACCATAGGCTTTTAATTTTTCCAGCATGTCCTGAACATGCTGTTCCTGGAAGAAATTAACAATACTTGCAGCGATTTTGCCCCCGATTCCTTCTATTGAAGATATTTCCTCAAAATTAGCATTTTTTAATTCGTCAATGGAGTGATAGTTCTGGCTAAGTATATATGCGGTTTCCTTTCCGACGTACTTTATGCCAAGAGCGTTTATCAGCCGGTAAAATGGTCTGTTTTTGCTTTCCTGTATAGCGTTTATAATGTTTTCCGCAAGCTTGTCCCCCATGCGCTCCAGCGAGAGAATATCATTCTGAGTAAGTGCGTATAAGTCCGAGGGGTCTTTAACAAGCCCTTTATCGGTTAATTGCTTGATTAACGATTCTCCCACCCAGTCAATATTCATTGCATCCCTGCTAACCCAGTGTTCAAGCCTTCCTCTTATCTGTGCCTCGCAGCCTGTATGGTTGGGGCAGTAGTAAATAACCTCGTCCTGCTCCCGTTCGAGCGGAGTTCCACATACCGGGCATGTTTGCGGGTACTCGAAAAGCTGGGTATCAGGCGGCCTTTTGGTCATGTTTACCCCAATAATTTTTGGGATGATTTCAGCGGCCTTTTTTATCCATACAGTATCGCCAATTCTGATATCAAGCCGTTTTATTTCATCAGCATTATGCAGGCTGGCACGTTTTACAACACTACCCGCCAGCTTAACCGGTTCCACATGGGCAATTGGAGTGACTGCGCCTGTTCTTCCCACGCTTAGTTGTATATCAATTAGCTTTGTCAAAGCCTGTTCCGGCGGGAATTTATATGCAATGGCCCATCTCGGGCTTCTGGAAGTATAACCAAGTTTTTCCTGCTTATGCAGGTCGTTAATTTTAACCACAACCCCATCCGTTGCATAAGGCAAATCAAACCTCTGGGTATTCCACTTGTTACAATAATCACTGACTTCCTGGATTCCGTGGCATAGCTGACTGCTGGGATTTGTTTTGAAGCCTAATCCTCGGAGATATTTTATGGTTTCCCAGTGGGTGGGTGGGCAGGAGTTACCCTCTATTGTCCCGGCGTATATAAATATGTCTAAGTCCCTCTCACGAGTAATCCGTGGATCAAGTTGCCTGACAGAGCCGCTCCCTGCGTTCCTCGGGTTAGCAAACTCGGGCTCGCCAGCATGTCTACGTTTTTCATTTAACTTTTCAAATGAAGGTATCGGCATAAACACTTCGCCTCTGGCTTCCAGATTTACGGGTTTGAATAGTGTGAGAGGTATTGTATTTATTGTTTTTAAGTTAGTTGTAATATCCTCTCCGACTTGCCCGTCACCTCGCGTAGCCCCTCTAACAAGGTTTCCATCTTCGTAGGTAAGAGTAATAGCCAGCCCGTCAATCTTCAACTCGCACACGAACGTTAGTTGTTCGGGTTCAGGAAAAGTTTTCCTTACTCTGTTGTACCATTCAACCAGTTCCTCGCCATCATTAGCATTGTCCAGACTGTACAAACGGTACTTATGCTTAACCTGTTCGAACCCCGGTGACGGCTCTGCTCCGATACGCTGGCTAGGGCTGTTAGGTGTGATGAACTCCGGGTTTTCCTGTTCCAGTCTTTTCAATTCCCTGAACAACTCGTCAAATTCTTTGTCAGATATCTCGGGAGCATCCTTAACGTAATATAGGTAATTATGGTAATTTATCTGATTTCGTAATGCTTCTATTCTTTGTTTAATTTCTTGTTTATCCATATTAATTTGATAACATAAAATACATGCAAAACGAACTATACAACCCTCGATTTGATAAAATCGGTTACATACAGGTCTATACAGGCGATGGCAAAGGTAAAACCACGGCATCGCTTGGCCTTGCTATGCGGGCATTAGGGCGAGGCTGGAAAGTCCTCATTATCATGTTTGCCAAAGGCGGGGATCATTACGGAGAGCTATACTCCTTCCGGGAATTAAGTCCGAAAATCAAGGAACTTCTTACCATTGAGCAGGCAGGCCTTGAAAGAATAGTTTATGCTGATAACGTCTCAGAAGAAGATAAAGAAGCGGTAAAAAAAGGCTGGGAGCTGGCAAAACAGGCCGCAAAGTCCGGTGAATATGACCTTATTGTGCTGGATGAGGCGAATATAGCCATTGAGCTGGGGCTTATACAGCTTGAGGATATGGTGAATTTCCTCAAAAACAAGCCTAAATACCTTGAAATTGTTTTGACTGGCAGGCACGCCCACCCGGAAATCATTGAGCTGGCGCATTTAGTGTCAGAAATCCGACCCACAAAGCATTATTGGGATTTAGGAGTAAAGGCACGCAAAGGGATAGAATATTAATTTGTCAATTTTTATTTTTACGTGTTTTATATAAATAAGGTTATATTTTAAAATAAGACAATGAGGTTTAGTATGGTTAGAGAAGTTTTTTCTTTTAAATTTTACAACAAGACGGCTCGAGAAACTTTATTAAAATCGGCTGATGCATTAAAAGGACTTGGAAGGTTACCTAAAAGAGATCAAATGGATATACTTAAATACCTTGAAACGTTGTCTGCTTTAAAACCTGAAAGCCAACCTATTCAGGACTTGTTTGTTAATACTCAACAAAAGCTTATTGCGCATTTAGAGGAAGTAGGGAAAGAATCTGTTTTCAAAAAAACTTTGAACAGCGTTGCGTCGAAACTTAAAGAATTACCATCTTTAGTTAGCACAGCCATAGCAAAAACCAGAAATTGAATAGAGTATTAATTTGCTAATTTTTATTTCTCGTAGTGGAGGCGCCGCAGGCGCCTCCACTACGTTTTAAGTCGAATCGGCAACGCCGATTCGACTTAAAAAATAAATTATTTCTTACATGTTTTATAATGAATTAAGATAAATATTTTTAAAGATAAGTAAGAGATAGAGGGTTTGGTATGGGTAAAAATGTATTTGCTTTAAAATCATACAGTCCAGAGGTTCAAAATACTTTAAAACAATCATCTGGTGCGTTAAAAGGACTTGAAAATTTACCTAGAAAAGATCAAATGATTGCGCTTAAAATGCTTGAAACGTTTTCTTTACAGCCTGAAAGCAAGTTTATGCAGGATCTGCTTAATAATCTGCAGGCAAATACTATTGGAAAGTTAGAAGAAGCAAATAAGGAATCAACTGTTGAAAAGACCAGAAGTGGAGGTTTCTTAAAATTTATATCAAGTGTGAAAAAATTTTTTGATGAGTTATAATTAAATTTATGTTTAACATTGCGCTTTCTAAAGGTGTTCGGGAAATTATTGCGAATACAAATGAACCAGCCTTGAAAGGTTATTTAAATGTACCTTTAAAAGAGCGGAAAAAAATTGCTGAAAATCTTGGAAAACAAATGATGCTCTCAGCGAGATACGGTGATCGTACCCGCGAAATACAGACGCACAATTTAAAAAGATCCTTAATAGAATATTTCACGGGTTTAGTAGCAAAGAAATCCCAATTCTGATATAAAATAGAATCATGCTACTCACAATCGACATAGGCAATACAAACATAACTCTTGGCGTATTCGACAACACAACCCTCGTCAATAGCTGGAACCTCTCCACTGATAAAAACAAAACTGACGACGAATACGGCATTCTTTTGCGCAGTTTGATAAATATGAAGCTGGAAGCAGCGGTTATATCCAGCGTTGTGCTGTCGCTTACTGACAAAATTAAATCAGCTATTGAAAAATACCTTAACGTGCCGGTGCTGGTAATTTCATCAAAGACCCAAACAGGTATTATTCTTGATGTAGAGAATCCAAAAGAAGTCGGTTGTGACAGAATCGCAAACGCCTGCGCCGCTTATAGTATGTATAAAGGCCCGACAGTTGTGGTGGATTTTGGTACAGCGACAAATTTTGATGTAATGACGGAAGATGGAAGATTCATCGGCGGAATCATCGCCCCCGGGCTGAAAATGTCGGCTGAATCGTTCAGCTCAAACACAAACCTGCTCCCCAAGCTTAATATTGAAGGAATTGAGTCAGTAATAGGAAGAAATACCGTTACAAACATGCTCAGTGGTGTGGTGGTAGGTCATGCTGCCATGATTGACGGGCTGCTTGAGCGCATAGAGGGCGAATTGCAAACTCCTGTGACTGTGATTGCAACAGGCGGCTTTTCCCCAATTATCACAAAGCATATGAAGAAGCAGTTCCATCATCTTAACAAGCATTTAACTCTTGAAGGGTTGAGGATTATTTACGAGTTAAATAAATCTGTTTGTCATTGCGAGGAGCAGGCGTAGGGTGCGCAATAGCGCACCTGCATTAATGTCACAATACCGTCATTGCGAGGCATTAAGGTTTGCATATAGGCTTATATGCAGTTCCGAAGCAATCCATTTTTTTCTCGTCCGACCAGCTTCGTAGGTTAGATATTTCTATCGATTTTTAACAGTAATTAGGCACACATCTTTTTAGCCTGTGGTTTAAGGGATACAGATTTTCT
>MFRL01000050.1 GCA_001784565.1 Candidatus Melainabacteria bacterium GWF2_37_15 | reverse complement strand
AACTGCCTATTATTGCCCCTAAAATACCTAAACTAATTTTTCCTTTGCTTAAAACAAGCATAAAAATAGAGCTACCGACTGCAGCAATAATTGTTGTGTTTCTTAGCTTTTTTCTTTCTGCAATATTTTCAATAATTATACGCTTCTCATCCCATACTACAGGCTTATTGGGTTCACTATCCACTGCCTGATTTGTAGGTAATAGACTTTGAGTCTGAAATAATTTATTTGCTTTAAATGAATTGATTCTCATAATAACTTTCCGCTATTTAAAACTTTTTTCCTATGAATATAATGCATATATTTTAAGTTCAAAGTCCTAAAATTATTATTAGAATCGAATATGCTATTTGTAGAAACATCAAAAGTGTTGCTGTTTCCTCTTAAATCTGCGGGAACATTATTTTTGTACATAATTTCCTCCATCATAAAAATGATATCTACTTAACGTGACATTTGTATTTCCAGGTTTATATCAATTAGGGAACGATAATCTGCAAGCTTATTACTGCTATTTTCACGAATATAAATGTATCTTTTCCAAAGTTCCTTCGCAGAAACCTCTATTAACTTTTCCTGCTCAACAGCATTTTTGAAAGATTTAAGAAATTCCAGGCGGGTATACTCAGTATAAGCGCCTGGCTTATCTATCTTTTTATCAACATATCCTATCTCAGCATCCACAACAGTCAAATTCATTATCAATTTTTTAATTGGCGCTGAATTGAAGATAAAAGTGTCATATTCTGGCGAACGTTCCAGTTCGAACCTGGTCGCTATTTTTACTTTGTTTAATTCTTTATTTAACATTTAATTAGCTCCTTCTTTTCTGAATGTACTGCATGCATCGCAATTTCATAATTTTATAAGCCGCATGAGAATTAATGATAATTGGATGCTCAAGCTCATCTTCATAAAAATTAAAGTTATTACTGGCTTTTGCTAAACTTTTAGATTTATTGTGAGTATGTTTATACATAATTTTCCTCCATTCTTAAAAATGATGAATGCTTAAATACTTAAATACTTAAAATTAAGCATTAAGCATCTCATTTAGTTATTTGAAATTATTAGTAAAACTTGCCGTAATACCAGAAAGACCTCAAGGTTTTCTTAGTATTATATTTGGTCACATCTCACTATGCATTTAAAGTTTTCAAATTGATAGTGTAAAATCAAATAAAGTTACAAATGTATTTAAATATTTTATTAAATTTATAAATACATATTTAAATACATTACCTTGTCTATAGCAGTAAAAAAATTTAAAACAGTCCCGCTCATTGGCGGGGGTTTGGCTTTTATTTAAGCAATTTCTTTTTCAATAATTTCATCCAGGAATTTATTTAAACTTTTCCCCTGAGAAGCTGCCTTTTTTACCAACTTGTAATGCTTTTGCGGTGTAGTCCTGAAAAGGATCCTGCCTTTAAATTCCTCGGCTCTAGGCGGCTCCGGGATTTCTTTATTCAATTCAATCGCAGTTTCAATATACTCTTGAAGTGCATCTTTAATCATATTTGTTGCTTCTTCAATTGTTTCACCGTCGGACATACAGCCCGGCAGCTCAGCCACAGAAGCCACATAGCAATTATCCTCATCGCTCCATTCAAAACGGAATGTCCAATGTAAATTTAAATAATATTTCAAGTCTTTTTTAGTCATCTTGTAATTTATGATATCATTTTTTGATATCATTGTCAATGTGGGTTTGAATTTTGATCTTCCAAACACCCCCCATGTCGTGCCGGACAAAACCTTCATCCCGAACTTAAACCCTCACTCTGGGCTTAAAAAGTCACCCCGGACTTGATCCGGGGTCTATCTAACGTGAAATACAAGCCTATCCCCGCCCCATCCGTCATGCTGAACTTGTTTCAGCATCTTTCCAGTGGGGGATTATAAGAAAACTTTAAAAATTTACCTTCTTAAAGGTTAACTTTTTACATTTACGAACTTTAAACAGAATAAGAGCCTTAAGGAAAGAAAATGCAAGTTAATCCATATAATTTTCCTGTTGTGCATCAAAACATACCAAAACAGCAGAAAAAACCTTCTAATTCCATTTATCCTATACGCTTAAATCCTATGGTAATAAGTACCTATAGGCCTGCATTTAAAGGGACTTATACGCCTAATGAGCAAGCATTTATAAAATTTAGGAATGTTTTAATGGATTTCTATTTTGATCTTCAACAAAAGGGATATGAAGCACAATTTGCATATTACAGAGACATGAGTAATAGTAAAGCAAAGCAAGAATATTATGGTTATATGGGAGCATTAAATTTTTATATTATTAATTCCGGGGATAATGTATCCGCTGCACTAAAAGAATTTGAAACTGGTGGAATAAACGACAAAGATTTAAAAAGGCATCATAATCATATTGCTAAAATTTTTAAACCAACCTCCTTTAAGCCTGGGAAAGAAGAAGAAATTATAAATGGCGAGGGAGGTCTTAATCAACTTATACTTAATGGTAAAAAAGATTCTGATGAGTATATAGAAAAGTATATTGAATTAATAAAAGCAAGAAATGAATTTGCAAGAACACAAACGTATGAAGAAAAAGGGCGAAAATTTAAAAATTACTACGAGTATAAATTTAAGTCAGAATATGATGTGGATTTAGACAATCATTTTAAAAAATTAGATAAACTTAAAGAACGAGTTGAGCCGATATACTTTCAATTACTTGAAAACCCTGATTTTGATAACTATTACTATGGAACCTTAATAAAACCAATAATTTTTAAAACAGGTAAATCGCCTGAAGAAATTAGCAAAACATTATTTAAAAAACTTGGCTGGGATATTGATGATTATGTTAATAAAGGGAATTTGGAACTTGACCTTTATCCAAATCCAAATAAACTTCCTAATACATGGAATATCTCTCCAATAGATAGCCCTAATAATGTTAAAGTATTCGCTAATGCAAAAGATAATGATATAGAATCTTTACGTCTTTTAAATCATGAATTTGGGCATGCAGTTTATGAGCTATCCCTTCCTAAAACTCTGCACAAATTAGATAGAGGGTATTCTTCTACAAGTCTGACAGAAGGAATAGCAAAACTCTTTGAAGATATTTATTTAAAAGAACCAGAACTTTTAAAAGAAGAATTAGAATTAACAAATGAGGATATAGAGCAAATTAAAGACTTTTATCCTATATATGCCGTTTCTCATCTATATGCCTCTATAGATCAAATATATAAGGAAAAAAATATATACGAAATCCCTGATAATGAATTAAAAAAATCTAACGAAGAATTAAAACATATAATACAAGAATCCTCGACTCAGTATATAGAAAATCCTGGTTATCATAATATATATTTAGCGGCAGATATGATATCAAGCCAGTTATACGATTCAATAAAGGAAAAAGCAGGGGAAAGGCCAATAAGCGAGGTTATAAAACCGCTTCTAGCCGAAAATATATTTAAATATGGGAAAACTAAAACAGAAAAGGAAATTCTTAAGGATTTTACCGGCTCGGAACTTTCCGAAAAATCGTTATTAAAGATTGTTGAACAAGTAGAGGCTTCGTTAAAGAAAGAAGAATAAGTGCATAACTACACCTTCCGCTCGTACTTCTCCGAAATCTCTTCAGGGATGAATTTTTCTATATACTCAATACACGCCTCCGGCTTGTCTGAAACAAAATAAAGACTTCTAGACTCTGGTTTTGCAAAGTTGTACGCATACATCTGCTCGAAAAAATCTATCAGAGGTGAATAAAAGTTGTTGGTATTGAGAAAAACCAGCGGCTTGTTATGGAAACCCAACTGCTTGCCCGTTATCATCTCAGAAATTTCCTCAAGTGTGCCAAATCCCCCCGGCAACGCGATAAAACCATCAGAAACCTCGTCCATTTTATGCTTTCTCTTGCGCATGTCTTTTGTAACAATTAACTCATCGCAATTTTCATAACAAATCCCCGGCACATTCAACCTGTGAGGTATCACGCCCGTAACATGCCCGCCGAAGTCGTGCATAGTCCTGGCCAACTCCCCCATCAAACCCACACACCCCACTCCAAAAACCAGCCGGTGCTGTTTACTGGCGATAGTAACCGCTAACTGCTTCGCCGCCTGAAAAAACACAGGATCAATCAGGTTGCTGGATGAACAATATACGCAAATATTTTTCATTTTTAACTCCTTATTAATAATAATCTTAATAAAATTGATATGTAAATATTTTTGAGATAAATTTTTATTGTGAGCGAGAAAAGGGTGAAACATTGTATATTCAGGGATATTGGATTTTAGTAGCGTTTATAG
Organism: Candidatus Melainabacteria bacterium GWF2_37_15; assembly: GCA_001784565.1. Taxonomy (GTDB): domain Bacteria; phylum Cyanobacteriota; class Vampirovibrionia; order Gastranaerophilales; family UBA9971; genus GWF2-37-15. Next base: position 18,331 of record MFRL01000050.1, on the reverse strand, counting down.
GGTTTTCAGTTGCTTTTGCGTGCGCAGCGCTTGTTATGAGCTGGATTGTACAACCAAAAGCCCCCGGCAAATTCAAAGAAAAGACTTACGAATGCGGCATGCAACCGTTCGGCGATTCACGAATTCAGTTTGATGTGAAGTACTACCTTTACGCTCTGTTGTTCTTAATATTTGATATAGAAGCGGTTTTCCTTTTCCCGTGGGCAGTAGTATATAACAAACTCGGGCTGTTCGCACTGGTGGAAGCACTAATCTTCATAGGAATACTAGTTATCGGGCTGGTTTACGCCTGGAAAAAAGACGCCCTGAAGTGGGAATAGGGGGCATTAGGAGATATTAATGCGTATAATTCTTACAGCAATCGATACTGTATATAACTGGGCAAGATCAAACTCTTTATGGCCAGTTACTTTTGCGACATCCTGCTGCGGAATAGAAATGATATCAGCAAGTGCGGCAAGTTTTGACATTGCAAGGTTCGGCTCTGAAGTGTTCCGAGCCAGCCCAAGACAGGCTGATTTAATGATTACAGCAGGCACAGTAACGCATAAAATGGCGCCAGCCCTTGTACAGCTTTACGAACAGATGCCTGAACCAAAATATGTTATTGCAATGGGGGCATGCTGTGTAACCGGCGGAATGTACGAAAACGACTCATATTCCGTTGTTCGGGGAGTAGACAGGCTCATACCGGTTGATGTATATCTACCCGGCTGCCCTCCAAGACCGGAAGCTTTGTTAAATGCAATAATTAAACTACAAAAAAAAATGAAAACAGAAACCCTGCTTGATAGGAAAAAGTATCTCGAAGCACACAAGCCCCGGGTAATTCATCCTGACACCAGGGAATGCGAAATTTTACTGCCTGATCCTGAAATTGAGGTTATACACTGGGGGGTACAAAAAGTTGCAAGTAATTGAAGTAAAGCCTGAAAATATTTTAGAAACAGTGAATTCCTTAAAAAAGGAATTCGATATGCTTATATCTGTTTTAGGTACTGACATGCAAGAATACTATGAGATTGTATACCACTTGCTTTCTACATCTTCAAGTAAAAAATTAATGCTAAAAGCAAAGCTAAACAAAAACAACCCTGAAATTGATTCACTGAGTGAAATATATTCTGCTGCAAACTGGCATGAACGCGAAACATACGACCTTTTAGGTATAAATTTCAAAAATCACCCTGAAATGGAAAGAATCCTGCTTCCAATTGACTGGAAAGGTCACCCTCTCAGGAAAAATTACATTAACAATGATGAAAGGCTCTGCTGGAACGAGAGATGATAGAAAATCTTATTAAAAAAGACATGCTAATAAACGTTGGGCCCCAGCACCCGAGCACACACGGGGTTCTAAGGCTGATAATGACGTTGGAAGGCGAAATAATAAGAGATACAAAGCCTGTAATAGGGTATTTACATAGGGGAAAAGAGAAACTTGCTGAAAGCAGATCATACACTCAGTATTTACCAATGGTTGACCGGGTGGACTATCTGTCCAGCTTCTTTTACCAGGCAGCTTACTGCTATGCGGTGGAAGAAATCGCAGGACTGAAAGTGCCGAAAAGAGCCGAGTACATCAGGCTCATTACTATGGAATTCAACAGGATAGCCTCACATTTGCTGTGGCTAGGCTCGTTCCTACTCGATCTTGGAGCAACATCGCCGCTGTTTTATGTATTTAGAGAAAGAGAAGAGATAGTTACCCTGTTTGAAGAGCTTACCGGCCAGCGTATGATGTATAATTTCTACACTTTTGGCGGAGTTAAAAAGGACTTTCCGGATGGCTGGATAGCCAAGGCCCTTGATTTATGCAAAAAAATGCCTGCATTGTTTGATGAATATGAGGCTATTATCACCAAAAACCCCATATTCCTCGAAAGAACAAAGGATATAGGAGTTATGACACCAAAATTAGGCATTGATTACGGTATTACCGGCCCAAACATCAGAGCATCAGGAGTAGACCTTGATTTAAGAAAGTCCAGCCCATATTCAGTTTATGGTGAACTCGATGTTAAGCCGTGCCTTGCACAATCCGGTGATAGCTATGACAGGTATATAGTAAGAATTGCCGAAATGAGAGAATCAATCAGGCTGATTGAAGAAGCTATTGAAAAAATCCCGGGCGGTATTCCTGAAAGATTAAGGGTAAAAAAAGTAAACTGCGGCTGTAACCAAGATGAATGCCAACATTGCGGCTTTGATATGCAGTTAGTCGGCAAAAAGGTAAACCCGATCGTGTTCAAACCACCTGTGGGTGAAGCCACATCCATGATTGAATCGCCAAGAGGTATAACACTATGCTACATTGTAAGCAATGGAACAAACAAGCCTTACAGGGTAAAATGGAGAACACCATCGTTCTCATCAGTACAGGTACTACCTGAGCTTGTTAAAGATAAAAATTACTCTGATTTAATGCCGATCTTTGGAAGTTTGGACGTTGTATTGCCGGAGGTGGACAGATAATGTTTGATTTAAGCTTTACTTTAAACGATATATTTGCGTTTATCTGGCCAGTAATTCCATTTATTGGCGTTGCGGCATTGCTCGTGTTTGTTGTTATATTCCTTGTTTTAATGGAAAGAAAAGTGCTGGCCTGGCTTACAATAAGAAAAGGACCGAACAGAGTCGGCCCCGGCGGTTGGCTACAGACTTTCGCAGACGCAATAAAACTTCTTTTTAAAGAAGACATTATGTCCAGCGAAACCAACAAGATTCTTTTTACCCTTGCGCCAATAGTTGTATTTGCTCCTGTGATGGTAATATATGGACTTATGCCGTTTACAGAACATTTAGTTGCAATAAACCTTGCTGTTGGGCTATTTTTAGTATTTGCCCTATCCTCTCTGACCACAGTTGGTATAGTGCTTGCAGGCTGGTCAAGTAATAATAAGTATTCACTGCTTGGCGGCATGAGGTCTGCAGCACAGGCTATCAGCTATGAAATCCCGCTGGTAATTGCTGTTTTAAGTATTGCAGTGCTGGCAGGAAGTCTTAATATGATAGATATAGTCAAAGCTCAGGGTGGAGGTATATTTACATGGAATATGTGGCCTGCATTTATTGGGTTTATTGTGCTGTTTATTTGTTGTATTGCAGAGGTGAACAGAATTCCATTTGACCTGCCGGAAGCTGAAAGTGAGCTGGTTAGCGGTTACAACACCGAATATTCCGGCATGAAATTTGCTTTATTCTTTTTAGCAGAGTATGCAGCTATGTTTATAATCAGTGTGTTAATTGTAACGCTATTTTTAGGCGGTTATACATCCCCATTAGGCTTTTATTTGACACAAATACCTGCATTAATACATATCGAGCAGGCGTTTTGGCTTGTGGCAAAGGTTTATACAATTATTTTTACAATAATATGGATCCGTGCAACCCTGCCAAGGCTGCGTGCAGACCAACTTATGGCGTTTAGCTGGAAATTCCTGTTGCCAATGGCACTTGGCAATTTAGTAATAGTTTCAGTAATTAAATTCTTAGGTCAATTATGAAAACTAATTTAAATAAAATAATTAAAAATTCAAACTGGTCACAAATTGTGACTAGTTCGGAACTTATCGCATTGTGCGATAGGTTAACCTACATCGTCACCCTGAACTTGTTTCAGGGTCTTACAGGTGACACTGACAAGCAAAAAGTGTCATTGCAAGGAGTAATATGCCTGAATTAGATTTAAAAACAATTAATTGGTCTTTAATTGCTTTAATTATTTCAACAATTGCGGCAGCTGTTTCAGCAATTTACGCATATAAAAATATAGATGCAGTAACTTTCAGGAATAGGCCTTATTTTTATTTAGACGTCAATCTTTTAGAACAAGAAAATGTAAATCAAGAAATAAAACTAAAGAATATATCTCAAATTAATAAAAAACAAAATGGCGATAAACCTATTTATCTGCAGTTTGACTTTAAAAATATCGGAAATGATCCAGCAAAAGAATTTTTATCTAAAATTTTGATTTTAGATAAAAATGATCTTGAAAAAAATAACTATAATGTAGAATATTTAAAAATTTTAGAATCATCTAGTTTAATATTCAACAATTCTGAAACCTTTGAGAAAAATTTTTCCAACTATGCATATTATTATGATCCTGTATCATTTCAAACTAGGTATTTTCTTTGTGAAATCAGATATATCAATCCTTTAACTAATAAAGAATATGTGCAATATATTATAAAAAAGTGGATTACTAATGAAAATAAATTAAGTATTAAGGATATATCTAAAAAAGAGAAACCAAACATAAAAAATTATTTGAAAACCATTCAAGAATTAAGTACAAAAAAAGTTAAAGAAGAAGGTTTCGAAAAAGACAAAGGAAAATGGAAAACAAAAGAGTTATAATTGCCACATTAGAAAGACCCTGAAACAAGTTCAGGGTGACGGACAAAAGGAAAAACAATGATAAATCAAATAAATAAAACAATAAGCGCAGTTGTGGAAATAGCCAGAGGGATGGCCACAATAATGAAACACTTCTTCAGGGAGCCCATCACTCTCGAATACCCTGAAAAAAAGCCAGAATTAGGCGAGAGGTACAGAGGAAGGCTCGCACTTTTAACTAATCCTGACGGCTCTGATATCTGCCTTGGCTGCATGACCTGCCAGAAAGTATGCCCCTGCGTTGACCTGATACAGATTGAAAAAGAAGGAAAAGAGGTTAAAGAGTTCACTATAGATATTGGCCGTTGTATATTCTGCGGTAACTGCACAGAGGCCTGCCCTAAAGGGGCACTTGTAATGACAAAAGAGTTTGAGTTAGCTGATTATTCACGCAATACGCTGGTATATGACAAAAAAGCGCTTACCTTAAGCCCGGAGGAGTCGGAAAAATGGAAATCAAGGACATAATATATTCATTATTTTTCTTTCTAATAGCAGGTGTACTGCTGGTTTCAGCGTTGGGAGTCGTGTTTTTGCATAGAATAGTATACTCTGCTGTGGCAATGATTCTCGCATTTCTTTCTGTAGCAGGAATTTTTGTACTATTAAATGCTGACTTTGTCGCTGTATCTCAAATAATCATCTACGCGGTCGGCATAACCATTGTTATGATATTCGCAATAATGCTGACCGGCACACGTGAAGACAAAGAGCTATGGATAGCTAAAAAATTCCGCTCTATTGTTGCTCTTGGCTCTGCCGGTTTATTATTTTTAACAATAATCGTTTCATCAATCCTGGCAACATTTGCATTACAACAACCTTCAGACGAGGTCATACAAAGACTTCAGACTGAAGGCACAACCTCAACTATAGGTAACGCATTGCTTACTACGTATGTATTACCATTTGAAGTATTATCGCTATTGCTTCTTGCGGCAATAATCGGTGCAGTAGTAATTGCAATTAAAAACAAGGAGTCTAAATCACAATGAAACAGCTTATTTTAATAGTTGCATTTGGTTTAACATTACTTTTCTTTGTGCCTTTGCCTGAACAATACCTGGGAATAAAAATTGTGGTGGCATTAATGGTTATTTCTTACGGCATCAGCCTTGGCGCATTTGGACAAAGAAATAAAAAGATGGAACATGATGCTTTCAACTTACCCAACAAAAACCAGCTTAAAGAAGTAGAAAAAAAACTCGCTGAAACTGAGACCAGAGAAAAAGTATAAAATGGATATTAAAAATCTTAGAAAATTGAATGAACTTGCCTGTTTAAAAAAGGAAACAGAAAATTTTAATGAAGCCGAAAAACTATTTGAGGAATGCATTACGATTGCAAGACAGCTTCCTGAAGAATACCTGAGCGAAAAAATTCAAATCCTAAATAATTATAGCGATATGCTAATTGACATAAATGAATATGAAAAAGCTAATGAATACTTAAATGAAGCAATAGGCATGAAAGAAGACGATTTAGAGACCCTGAATAATCTGGGAAGGCTCTATCTCATCCTCAACAGGTTTGATGAGTCAAAAAAATGCTTAAATAAAGCTATTAATATAAAGGGAACTCTCCTGGACCGAGCTAAAACCCTGAATAGCCTCGGAAATCTAAAAAAAAGCTTAAATGAATTCAATGAAGCAGAAAAATATTTTGATGAGGCTATTAAAATAAAAAGAGAGGTTGCACAGGATGGTGAAATAGCTTCCCGTGCTTATCTTGCCAATAGCCTTAACTGCATGGGCGCTTTGCAAAAAAACATGAATGAATTTGACAAAGCAGCAGAACTCCTACAGGAAACACTGGACATAAGAATAAAACTTCATGAAGAATCACCCCCTGCTTTTCTCTCTGACATTGCAATGACATACAATAGTATTGGAAACCTGCATAGCTCCTTAAAAGAATACGATAAAGCCCGGCAACAATACCAAAAAACACTTGAAATTATCACAGAATTATCAGAAAAATATCCCTCGATATATTTATCAAAAAAAGCTCTAATATTTAACAACCTCGGGCATTTTGAAAGTGATTTAAACAATTTTTATGAAGCTCAGGATTATTACGAAAAAGCCCTTATACTATACAGGGATCTTGCTGAAAAAAGGCCCTCCATACATCTTTCTTCCCTTGCTATGACGCTGGATAATCTTGGTACATTGCAAAGAGATCTTAAAGAATATGATAAAGCAAGATTATATTATGAAGAAGCTCTTGAAATAAGAAAAACCCTGGTTAAGGAAAGCCCATCCGCCATGTCAGCATACTTGCCTGATTTTGCAATGAGCCTTAACAACCTTGGAAACCTGTATATCAGCTTAAATGAACCTTACCGAGCAAGACAACTCTATAAAGAGTCACTGGATTCTTACAGACAGCTATCGAAAACCAGTCCCTCGGTTTATTCACCAATTGTTGCAAAAGTGCTTAACAATCTGGCCAGCCTGCAAAGGGATTTAAAAGAGCATGAAGAAGCCAGGAAATTATACGAAGAATCCATAGATATAAGGGAAAAACTTGCAGAAAAAGATCCTTCCAGTTATTTACCTGACCTTGCAATGAGCTATAATAACTATGGCAGCTTAATGTATGACCTGAAAGAATATGATAAAGCAAAGAACTACTATCATGAGTCCATCAATATAAGACAAAAGCTTGCGGAGGAAAATCCTTCAGTATATTTACCCAGGATAGCGCTGGTATTAAATAATCTTGCCACCCTGCACACGGATTTAAACGAACCTGAGCTGGCATTAAGTATCTATGAAGAATGTTTAACCATAAAAAGAAAACTTGTAGAAGAAAACTCGTCCGCTTATAAGCCCAGCCTGGCCTCAACCTTACATAACTTTGGCCTTTTGCAGGCTAATTTAAAGGATTTCAAAAAAGCGCATGAATTGTTAAGTGAATGTCTGGATATTTACAAAGAAATGGCTGAAAAATATCCTAAACTTTATGAAGATGATATAAAAAGATTAGAGAAAAATTTAGGAATTATTGAGGAAGTACTGTAATGAACATAACGGAAATAGCAGTAAAAATCTTGGATGTCGGGTTAATACACTATATTATCCTCAGCGCAGCGCTGTTCTGCATTGGTATTCTGGGACTTATTGTCACAAGAAACGTAATCAGGGTACTAATGTCAATAGAAATCATCCTGAGCGCTGTAAACATAAACTTTGTGGCTTTTGCTAATTATACTGACCTTGGCGACTTGAAAGGACAGGTTTTTGCGATATTCATTATGGCAGTTGCCGCTGCTGAAGCGGCACTTGGGCTAGCAATACTTATAGCCCTGTACAGAAATAAACCAACGGTTGACACAGAAGAATATAAGGAATTAAGAGGATAATGCTGGAATTTTTTGTTGAAAACGCAGGAATAATAGCGGCTTTACCTTTATGGGTATTCCTAATTATCACATTAGGAAGAAATCTGGCTGTATATGAAGATAAAAAGTACACAGTCTGGCTTACCTGCATAAGCACCTTCATAGGGTTTATATGGTCATTGTTCATACTTTTCTGGACATTTGGGGCAACTGAGCCTTTTTCCCAGAATATGTACTGGATTAATGTCGGAGCTTTAAAGTTATCTGTCGGCTGGCTTATTGATAACCTTACAGCGCTGATGTTGCTTGTTGTAACAAGCGTTAGCCTTTTAATACAAGTATATTCCCACGGCTATATGAACAAAGACGATGGCTATCACAGGTTTTTTGCTTATTTAAACCTGTTTAACTTTTCCATGCTCGGCCTGGTATTGAGCAGCAACCTTTTCCAGACATATATTTTCTGGGAATTGGTTGGGGTTTCAAGTTACCTGCTGATAGGATTCTGGTTCAGACGCCCATCCGCAGCACATGCTGCCACAAAAGCATTTATAATGAACAGGATTGGGGATTTTGGATTTTTAATCGGGATTATTGCGTTTTTCTATTTTTCACTTCAATGGTGGCAAAACAGCGGAGAAATCTACTTAGGTTTTACAGCATTACAACCAGCCTCAGAATACGTGCTTTCAGTTGCCGGGCCTGAAATTTACTTTTTAATAGCCTTGGCAATATTTTTTGGCCCTATTGCAAAAAGCGCACAATTCCCTCTGCATACCTGGCTTCCTGACGCAATGGAAGGCCCCACGCCTATCAGCGCATTAATCCACGCCGCAACAATGGTAGCAGCAGGCGTTTACCTGATTGCACGGGCATACCCGATATTTGAAGCATCACCCGATATTATGATGACAATTGCATGGGTTGGTGCAATAACCGCACTTTTAACTGCAATAATTGCAGTTACACAGAATGATATTAAAAAAACCCTGGCTTATTCGACCTGTAGCCAGCTTGGATATATGGTAATGGCAATGGGAGCCGGCGCAATGGCGGCCGGAATGTTCCACCTTACTACACACGCCTATTTTAAGGCAATGCTTTTCCTCTGCTCAGGCGCAGTTATTCATGGTTTAAGCGACCAGCAGGATATGCGCTATATGGGAGGCTTAAGAAAACACATGCCGGTAGTTGCATATACCTATTTAATCGGATGTTTAGCGATTTCAGGCCTGCTTTTGAGCGGTTTCTGGTCAAAGGAAAAGATTTTCTCAGGTTTATATGACGCTCACCATACAGCGCTGCTTGTAATTGCGCTTTTTGTTGCGCTGTTAACAGCATTTTATATGTTTAAGAGCTATTTTCTTACTTTTGAAGGGGAATACAGAGGACATGCTCACCCGCACAACTCCCCGAAAGTAATGACAATACCCCTGATAATTCTAGCTGTACCTTCAGCAATTATAGGTTTTGTACCTATTGATAAGTACCTAGGCTACGTAAGCGAACATCATGAAAGTTTATTACTGCCTCTAATATCACTTTTAATAGCAGCCGGGGGCGTATTCCTTGCAAAAGCTCTTTATACCAAGTCTGTCAGACCTTTAAAGCTGTTAAATATGGACACATATTACTACTGGGCTATAGATAATATATTCCTGCCGATTACTGAAACCCTGGCAGCTTTTGATAAATATGTAATTGATGGGATTGTAAACTTTATAGGAGCAAAGAAGCGGTTTGAAAGCTGGCTTTTAAGCCAATTGCAGACCGGGCAGATGCAGACTTATCTGGCACTGTTATTCGCTGGCCTGGCCGGACTGATGTTAGTGTTTGTTTTGATTCAATGGTTATGGATGTAAGAGGAAAATATGGAACTTCTATCGTTATCATTCTTAATATTTTTACCGTTAATAGGCGCCGGGATCATATTCGGGCCGTGGTTTCCACAGAATGAAGTCAAAATAAGACGTTTTGCCAAAGGCTTTGCAGGATTTATATTTATATATTCCCTGTTCTTTATCGGGCTTTTTGACCCTCTGGTAAAAGGCTTTCAGTTTGAGGAAACTGTGCCCTGGATTACGCGTGTAGGTATAAATTACTCGGTTGCCGTGGATGGCATATCAGTTATAATGATCGTACTGACCACATTCCTTGTATTGCTTGCTATGATAGCAAGTAAATACAGCATAACTAAACGCCATAAACTTTATTATTCTTTGATTTTCATATTACAAACCGCTATACTAGGTGTGTTTGTAGCAAAAGACCTGTTCCTATTCATCCTTTTCTGGGAAATAGAACTCATCCCAATGTTTTTCCTGATCTCAATCTGGGGCACAGGAAGAAAAGAATACTCTGCCATGAAGTTTATCCTTTATACATTTGGCGGCAGCATATTCATGGTGGCCGCAATCCTTGCCATAGTGTTCTTTAATATGACTCAGACAGGGGCTATAACTTTTGACCTCAATAAATACACTTATATGAAAGACGTCATATATCCTACAACGTTTGGAATACTCACTTTTATCGGCTTTTTCCTTGCATTTGCGGTTAAACTGCCGGTTGTACCATTCCACACATGGCTGCCTGACGCGCACGTTGATGCACCAACACCTGTAAGTATGCTATTAGCCGGAATACTCCTAAAAATGGGAGGGTATGGCCTCATTAGGATGAATTTGCAAATTTTACCTGAAATAATGGAAATTTTAGCCCCAATAGTAGTTGTTCTCGGCGTTATAAACATTATTTACGCTGCAATTGTTGCCTTAGCGCAAAAAGACCTGAAAAAGCTGGTCGCCTACAGCAGCGTGAGCCACATGGGCATAGTCCTGCTAGGCCTCGGCGCAATGAACATATCAGGCGTATCAGGTGCGGTTTTCCAGATGATTGCCCACGGCATAATCAGCGCCGGGCTCTTTATGATAGTCGGTATGATTTACCTGAGAACCCACACAAGAGAAATTTCAGAACTCGGAGGCCTTGGCCAGAATGCCTCAAAGATGATGTATTTGTCCATGATTATTGCGCTTGCGAGTTTAGGCCTGCCCCTGTTAATAGGATTTGTCGCAGAAACGCTCACTTTCTACGGTGCATTTATTTCATACACTGAAAACATACAGATAATGACTGTAATTGCGGCGATAGGAGTGATCTTTACCGCCGTATATATTTTGTGGATGTTCCAGCGAATATTCTTCGGCAATATATTTGATAAATGGGCGCATTTTACCGATGCAACACCGCATGAGCTGGTCATATTAATATCGTTAGTCCTTGCAATTGTAGTATTTGGAGTGAACCCATCAGGACTAACCAACATCTTTGTACCTACTGTAAAAAATGTGATGAACCTGGGAGTGTGAAATGGAACTATTACCTGAAATAATCTTAACTATATTTATTCTAATAATCGCGATTTTGAGCTTTACTTTAAAAAAGGAACAGCAAAATGTTATTGTCTGGGTGAGTTTTTTGGGCGTTATCCTGGCAATGGTGGCAACTGGCTTTGTTACAACAGGAGAAGTCTTTTCCGGCGCATTTGTTTCTAACAATTTCATCAGTATGTTCAGAATAATTATCCTGCTGGGTACTATAGTCACTATTTTTCTTTCGAAAGACTATATCAGGAGCACAGGCGAGTTCTATTTTCTTTTACTGACTGCCACGCTGGGTGCAATGTTACTTTGCGGCGCAAATGACTTAATTATGCTGTTTATAGCCCTGGAAACCCTGAGCATATCGAGTTTTGCTTTGACTGGTTATACAAAATTTAACAGATTAAGCAATGAGGCAGCATTAAAGTACCTTATTTTCGGAGCTGCCGCCTCAGGGATAATGCTGTATGGGTTTTCATTCATTTACGGCCTTACAGGCCACACTAATCTCAACCTTATAGGATATTTTTTGAATAATTCTGACCTGAATTTAATCGTGGTTGTTGCATTTTTATTTGTACTGGCGGGCTTTGGGTTTAAAATTTCCGCTGTCCCTTTTCATTCCTGGGCGCCAGACGTATATGAAGGAGCGCCTTTACCGGTTGCCGCATATTTATCAGTAGTTTCAAAAACAGCGGGATTTGCGGCGTTAATAAGGTTTATAAGCATGTTATTCCCTGATACTGTACTTGTCAGCATGATAATTTCTGTTTTTGCAGCAATAACAATGACAGTAGGAAACATTGCAGCATTAAGGCAGCAAAACATCCGCAGGTTAATGGCATATAGTTCAATCGCGCATGCGGGCTATCTTCTTATGGGGCTGGCTATCCTGTCTTACGACGGTGTTACAGCAGTTATGTTCTACTTAATAACATATTTATTCATGAATTTTGGAGTGTGGGCCGCTGTAGAAATCTTTGCAACTATCACAGGCAAAGAAAATGTTGATGATTACAATGGTCTTTCATACAAACACAGGTATTACGCTCTTGGTTTAACTCTTTGCCTGCTTTCTTTAGCTGGGATTCCGATTACAGCTGGATTCTTCAGCAAATTTTACCTGTTTACGGTTGTGACTATGGCAGGCTACGAATACATTCCTCTCTTAGTTATTGGCCTTATTAATACTGTAATTGCTCTTTTTTACTACGTACGGGTCATTAAAGCCATGTATGTCCAGCCGGAAGACAAAACCCAATACATTGAAATAACCAAATCGCCTTTAGCATTAAGGGCAATACTTGCTGTTACTGTGGCGGGTGTTATTCTTATTGGTGTTTTTGCTTCACCGTTCATAGAATTCATAATTAGAAACACTTATTAACCCATATGTAAACAAATATTAAAAACCTTTTCTCTAAGATGGCAATTTTTTTCATGTTTTTGTTTTTATAAAAACAAGAGGTATAAAAGGTAACGAATTTTATTGGTAATAGTGTAGAGGAAAGAGAGAAAGAGGAGAGGTATTTATGGCAGGTTTTTTTGCAAGTTATGGTTTTAGTGCGTATTCATCAATTAGCACCTATTCAGCATTAAGAAGCCCGATTTTACCGGCATTTATGCCGCGTCCAGGTGTGCATCAAAAAGGTTGGGGCGGCCCTTATGCGAATAATTCTATGTTCGGTGGCATAGGGCCTGATGTACAAAGAGGCGGCAGCGGTTATAGAGTCAATAACTACATGAACGGCAGATGGGGAAATGATTTACAAATAGGCGGCAATGGTTTTGGAACCAGAAACACAATGGTTGGCGCATCCGGTAGTGACAGGCAAATCGGTGGCGGCTTCGGCACACAAAATATCTTTAGACCCGGAACCGGCAACAACGTAGTAACCACGAGACCCGGCTCAAATAACTACGTTGATTTATCAACCTTCGACAATAAATACGGCAACAACATTGTAAACGGCGCAGCAGGACGGACAACAGTTAACGTATCTAACTATCGAGGGGACAATACAATACTCAACTTAAACAAAAATGACACAATTCAATACAATCCATTTACCGGGATAAACCCAAATGTTACCGTTAACGGTAATCCAAGATACCAGCCACTTTTTATAATATAAACAGGCAAAATATAAACAAAGAAACCGGCTTTAAGCCGGTTTCTTTGTTATTTACTATACTTAATAAAATTCCTTATCGACCTATCATAGGTCTTTTCCCCGTCCGCCGGGAAAAAACACCCCGGGATTTCCCCACTCATCCGATGAGAGGCCACGCATTCGCAACACAATCCCCTTTTTGAACATGACATATAACTGCATGTGCAGTCATTTAAATTATCCTGTTTCTTGCATTCCATGGCTTTTCCTCCTCCGGGATTATTATAACATCTTTAAGTGCTATAATAATTCACATAAGATGAATATGACCTTAAAAGGAACGAAAATGATCTGCCCTAAGTGCAAGGGGAAAAATTCAACCGAAGAGGTAGTCTGCCCGAGTTGTGGTTTTAAGCTGAAAACAATTTGCCCAAGATGTAAAGAGCCTAACAAGCTTGGACAACCACAGTGTGTAAAGTGTAATTTAATCCTTATAAGGTTTTGTCCCGATTGTAAAACCCCAAATTTTCCGCATATTAAGAATTGCAGGAAATGCGGTTTTGAACTTATTAAAGTTAAACAGGAAAAAGAACCGGAAATAAAGCCTGAGCCTCAAATTCAATCAGAACCCGAACCCGAAAAACAAGAGAGCCCTGTAATTGAGCTGAAAAAAGAAGTAACCCGAAATGGAGCTATAAAATTCCTCACGGATGTGCTCGCAAAATCAGATAAAGGTTATTTAATAAGCCTGTGCGCCCCTGAAGGACTGGGAAAATCCACTGTTGTAAGTTCAGCGTCACAATTATTAAAAAACCAAAAAATAACCTGGATCAACGGAATGTGTGAACCCTATAAACAGCATATTCCCTACGCTTTTTTCCAGGACTTAATAAGCGCGCTTTTTGGAATTCCGGTTTTTTCACTAAATAACGACGACATAAAAAAATCTCTTAAAAAAATCTTTGAAACAAGCCTTGAAGTAACTGATGAAGCCGTGTTAAAGGCTATGTACAAAATTGTCCTGAATGAACACGAAGAAAACGACAACTCAATCGAAAAAAATCGTAACGAAATCTATAAAGCTTTTCATGAAATCATTACCGCATTCAATAAAAAAACCAGAGTGGTTTTAATAGTTGATGACTTTGAATATATTGATAAAGCTTCTTTTGACTGTTTAAAATACCTGCTCAAAAAGGATTTCCTTGCTAATAAAAATTTCATGATTATAAATCATTCTCCTGTGACAAATATTGCCAAGCTGTTCCCTGCTGAAATATCCTCACAAAAAATGGCCATGCTGCTTATTAAGCCGCTTACCAGTCCGGAACTCGATGCTGTAATGCTTACCATGCTGAATAACCAGAATATTCTGCCGGAAAGCCTTAAGAACAGAATTTTCAGCAACTCAAAAGGAATGCCTATCTATGTTGAACAGGCATTGTGGTATTTATTCCAACTCGGAGCCATATACCCGGATCAACAGGAGCTTAAATTTAAATCGGAGTACAAGGATGTTGCTATCAACCCTGAGCTGCACGGCCTTTTTATGCAAAGGTTATCAATTATAGAAAAACTATCACCCCAGGCACTAAACGTTATTTTTATAGCTGCCCTGCTTGGCATGAAATTTATTCCTAAATTAATTGAAATGGCCACAGGAATTAAAGAAAAAGAAATGCAGCAGATCATGCAGCTGCTTGTTAACAGCGGCATAATTGTAGTATATGACCAGTATAATTTTGGATTTAAGCATATAAGCCTGTGGAAAATTATATATGAACGCACGTTTAACGACGAACAAATAAAACAATCCAGCTTACACGTATTATCAGTATTAAAAGGAAATCCCAGCATAAAGAATTCTTTCCTTACAAAACTTGCAGAACTTGCTGAAAATAACGAAAACTTGCTCCATTATTATAATAACGCTGTCGAGGAGTCTTATTACCTTGGGGATACACTTTCTTATACCAATAACCAGGTTAAATTACTTGAACTCCTGCCTAACTCCGGGTTAATTGAGAAAGAAAAAGAATCAGCAAAAATTTTGATTAAAGAGCAGATAGGCAAAGTTAATTTTGAGTCAAATCCAACGCTCGCAATGGATTACCTTAAAGAAAGCATAAAAACCCAGGAAGAGCAAAATAATCAAGTAAAAGTAATTGAACTGACAGGTTACTTATCCCGAAGCTGTGAGCTGGCCGGAAATTATCAGGGGGTACTGGATTGTGCAGAAAAGGCAATAAACATAACAGCAAATGAAGATAACAATTCTAATGAAACAATACTCCTTAATTTTACAAAACTGGATGCCCTATTTAACCTTGGCAGGCTGGAAGAAACAATAATGACCGCAAGAAACGAGATTCTGCCTTTTTTGAACAAAGCTCTGCTTAAAAATGAAGCCTTTCCCGGTTTAAATACAGCAGACATCAAAGATATTGAGTACCAAACTGAGTTTACCCTTGCAAAAGCGCTTACGTATCAGGGTAATGTAGAAGCGGAGGAACTATTAAAGAAAATAGCCGCCAAAGCTGAAAAGGAAAATAATATTGAATATGAAATTAAAGCTTTATTGGGCCAGGCGCTGCTTTTAACGATACAGGGCGATCTCAGAGGTTCTGATGAGATTTTAGAGAAACTTAGCAGAAAGGAATTTACTAGTGAAAACTCAGATCCCTGGCAGCTTGAATGGTTAACTATAACCACATTATCGCATTTATTAAATGGAAACTTTGAAAAGGCAAGGAGCATTTGTTATACTGCCTTACCACTCGCCAAAGAATGCAGGGATTATAACCTTTTTTCCCTACTTAAAGTTTTAAACGGTATGTTTTATCAGCACTTCCAGTATCACAATAATGCCGTAGCCATATATGACGAAGTAGCACAGTATTGTTCGGAAAATAAAATGGCCACAGGAGCTTTATTTGCTTGGTATTTTGCAGCCAAAGCGGAACTGGAAACTGGAAACCCCAATCGGGCGGAAGAAATAGCAGAAAAAGCTATGGATGTTGCCCAAAAACCTAATATAAATAACTTAATTACAGCTATCTTACTTGCAAGACTCCTTTCAGAGATCAAAACAGCAAAAGGGGATTTTGAGGGAGCCCAGATTTATATTGAAAATGGGATAACCCTGGCTGAGAAAAATAAATTAAATCATATTCTTGCAGAATTATATCTGACCTTCGGAAAAATCTACCATGAAAATGCTGCTGTAAAAGGAATTAATAAGGAACAAACCTCAAATTATGCACAGAGATTATATTTAAAAGCGCTGCGTACGGCAGAAAAACTTGATAATAACTTCCTTATAGGTAAGATAGAGAAAGAAATTTCAAACCTGCAGGCTTTTTGCAATCTATCCGGGTTTACGCTTGCAAATGAGGTTTAAAATTATTAATAAATTTGTCAATATTTTTAATTGCCTCAGGATGCCTCATAACAACAATATTAGCCCCTGATGTCAACATAGAACTAGCAGTAATACACTCCCATGTAATTGCTCTGGTATTAAAATCTCCCCATTCTTGCGGAACTGCCTCTGATTTAGCCTCTTTAGTTTTCCAGGCTTCTTCGCCCACAAACGTAATTATTGGCATATTAAGCATGACATCTCCACCTGCACCAGCCAGCTTTATCCGCTCTATGATGCTATATGCATAATCCAACCCATACCCAAGCCCGCCTGTATTTGGATCTATAAGTATTCTGTCCGGGCTAAACCCTATTTCCGTAAGCAATATATTCAATTGCTTGGTTAAATTAATATCAATAGGTGTTCTTGCGATAATATTATGTCCACATTCATTTATTATTGGTGCTATTGCTTTATGATTTTCTTCTTCCACAGCACCAATAGTGCATTTCCTGCCTGCAATTCTAGCCAGTTCTGGCAACAATTGAGCATCAAAATCCCTTCTAAAACTACCAGTTAAAATGAGCGGTAAATCAGTCACAGCAAGGATTTCCTTAAGGCATTCCTTGCTTTCATCAATATTTTCGCCATTAAACCTTATACACAAAAGCGAAAATCCTAGCTTTTCCGCAGCTTTAACGCATTCCACCAGGTTATAAATCGTTTCTCCCCAAGCTTTTTTCAGCAGCTCCGGGTAATTCGACGGTATATTCGTAAGGATTTCACACGCAACGATGGGAGAATTGCTTGCCCCTGCTTTTATTCCATTTAAATCAAATTCTCTAGTTTTTGTCATCATTATTAAACTTTACCATAAAAATTCTTAGCGTACTAACCGCGCAAACCGCCGCTTGCCGACCTGAAGAACCAACGAATCCCGGCCCTGAAAGTCAATTTTTTGGTTAACATCCCCAACTTTTTCGCCTTCAATCTTTACTCCGCCACCCTGAATAAGCCGCCGTGCTTCACCTTTACTGGCTGCAAGCCCTTTATCCGCAATAAAATCGACCAACAATGTACCTTCGGGAACGGCATATTCTTCCATCTCATCAGGTAAGCCCTTTTTGCTAAAGATGTTTATAAACTCCTGCTCAGCTTTATCAGCCTCTTCCGCAGAATAGTATTCCGTTACAATAGTTTTTGCCAGTTTCATCTTCAAATCGCGCGGATTACCTTCTATTTCCTTAACTTCTGTATCAGTTAATAACAAATAATACCTCAATATCAAACTATCCGGTATAGACATAATCTTGCCCAGCATATCCTGCGGGGAATCCGTAAGACTAATGCAGTGCTCAGGATAGGATTTCGACATCTTAACAACGCCATCTGTACCTTCAAGAAGCGGTAAAAGCATTACCATCTGCGGATTATTATTACCATACGCCTGCTGTATATCACGGCCTAAAAGCACATTAAAACGCTGATCCGTACCACCCAGCTCAATATCAGAATCCACAACAACCGAATCATAAGCCTGCATAAGCGGATAGAAAAATTCATGCACTGATATAGGTTTACCCTCTGCATACCGCTTGGCAAAATCATCCCTGACCAGCATTTGAGCTACCGTTATATTAGATGAGAGTTTTAAAAGGTCAGCCAGCTGCATTTTATGGAGCCAATCAGCATTATTCACCACCTCAGCCTTTGACACATC
>MFRL01000049.1 GCA_001784565.1 Candidatus Melainabacteria bacterium GWF2_37_15 | reverse complement strand
TCGAAACTGTTCCGGTAAATTATCAATTGCTTCTTTTATTTTTTTATCGAGCTCAATTCCAAGGGTCTTTTCTTCAGGCACCTTGCCGGTATCTGGGATATTTAAACTGGCTTCGGATTCTTCCTCAAGATTCATATACGGAGTATCAATGGAAATAGTGTTTAGCCTTCTGGTTTTCCTCCTGAGTTCATCATAGAAAAGGTTGGTTATTATCTGGTTTAGCCAGAATTTAAAGGTGGCAGGCTTTTTAAGATTCTTTATAGCCTTTGTCATCCTGAAAAGCACCTCTTGTGCTATATCAGGAATATCCGTCCTGTTGGGGTCGAGATGGTATAATGTACTATATACTATTTTTTCATTCCTTCTAACCAGCTCCTCAAGCGCAAGTTTGTCGTCCTGCTGAGACTTTTCTATTACTTCACCAAGGTCCATTGTTTTATACATATCTCTGGGTTTTTTTTTCATACACAGAGAATTTTAATTTGTTAGGTGAGAGTTATAATGGTCAACTTAGGCAGAATTTTAAGGTAATATTATCAAAAATGTTAATTTATTTTTTCAGGGGTTTTTATTCATTAGTAGATATCTAAGGATATAACATAACAATGATAAATTTTAGTCTAATGAATAATAAACAAAAGTTTGTTAACAATAAACAAACTCATACGCCTGTAAATAACACGAAAAAACTTAGCTTCGGGCAAAAACTTGATAATTTTGTAAAAATGATGGAATTTGAAATCAGCACAAAGTGTAATTACGGAAAATGCTCTTATTGTCCTGTTTCGCTTGAGTCCAGTCCTGTTATCCAACGAATAATGCCAATGAAGCTTTTTAAAAAAATTTTAAACGATTTGAAAGCTATAGGCTATAAAGGTAAAATTTCTTATCAACGCTATAATGAACCTTTAGCGGTAAAAGCCGAAGATTATGTTAAAAAAACAAAACAAGCACTACCTGATGCTCAGACAGAAATTTTTACAAACGGAATTTTGCTTTCTGAAGCAAGGTTAGATTCCCTGAGAGAAAGTGGTGTTGATAAATTTATTGTCACTCAACATTCAAAAAATGGGTTTATAACAAGATTAGGGGATATTTCTGATGAAAAGTTAAAAGGGGTCTCTGTTAGATATGGTGATGAGTTATCATTATCCAACAGAGGAGGGACATTGATTAATATAGCACCCCCAAGAAAACAGCCTTGCAGTAGACCCAGTGAAACAATGGTAATTGATGTAGATGGAAATGTATTTGTATGTAGTGATGATTATTACAAACGAGAAAAAATGGGCAGTGTAAAGACAAGTTCTATCAAAGACATATGGTTATCAACAAGATATACAAATTTCAGAGAGAATCTGAAAAAAGGAAATCGAGAGGCATCAAGTACATGCAAAAGTTGCAGTAGGGTTGATTCTGATAACACATTATATAATCCAGATAGATTAAGAAACAATGAAGCACTGTTCAGAAAAAGGCTGCTGGAGGAAACAGGCAGCGCGCGTCTTCCAGTACAAGAAAAAAAGGCAAGTTAATATTTACGGGATAGTTTATTTTTTGTATGTTTTAATATCAATCAAATAGTTGTTTGAATGGTTAAATGAATGCACAGAATAATCGACGTAAATGTAAACAGGGCAACGGAAGCGCTGCGGGTTGTGGAGGAAGTGTCACGATTTGTGCTGGAAGACGAGGGAATTACCACGGAATTGAAGAATTTGCGGCATGAAATAATCACTGCGTTCGGGTCGCAATACAGTCAGCTCATAGAAAACCGGGATACAGAAGGCGATGTTGGCACGGAAATCCCTAATCCGTCGAGCAGGAAAAGCCTCATCGATATCCATAAAGCTAATTTTAAGCGTCTTCAGCAGGCATTGAGAGTATTGTCAGAATTTAATCCCGGCCTAAGTGACAAAATCAGATATGATTCCTATATTTTGGAGAAAAAAATGTATAAAGAATTAACAAATAAGCATAAAAAGTACCTATTGAATGACAAAAAGCTATATCTGGTCACGGATAGGAGTAATTTTAACAACGAAGATGATTTTTTAAATGCAGTGGCTTCCGCATTGAAGGGCGGGGTTCAGATTGTCCAGCTACGGGAGAAAACCGCTACAGCAAAGGAATTCATCGCACTCGGCAAGAAGGTGCGGGAGTTGTGCAGTCTGTATGACGCTATTTTCATCATTAATGACAGGGTTGATATAGCCATGGCGGTACAAGCAGACGGCGTACACCTCGGCCAGGATGATATGGACGTAGCTATAGCCAGAAACATACTCGGAAGCGAGGCTATAATTGGACTATCCACGCATTGTCTTGAGCATGCCCTGCAAGCTGTACAGGCAGGAGCAGATTACATCGGTGTTGGGCCTGTGTTCACCACGCCTACAAAGCCGGGCAGGCAGGCTGTAGGCTTAGAATATGTGCGTTGGGCGGCGGATAATGTTAATATTCCATGGTTCGCTATTGGAGGGATTAATCCAGATAACCTTAATGAAGTAGTGCAGGCGGGGGCTTTCAGAGTTGCAGCGGTCAGGGCTATAATTAATGCTGAACAGCCTGAACAAGCCGCAAGGCGGTTTTTAAATATTTCACAAGGAGGATAACAATGCCGGAGCATTTAATTATAATAGGTGGAGTAGCAGCAGGGACAAAAGCCGCATCTAAAGTGCGTAGAGAAAAGCCAGACCTGAAAATTACCCTGTATACCGAGGAAAATTATGTTTCATACTCAGCATGCGGTATGCCATACTTTATAGAAGGCATTATTCCAACTAAAGAACGCCTGCTGGTGCGCTCACCGGAGAAATTCAGAGAGCAGGAAAATATTGATATCCGCCTGCTGCACAGAGTTACAAAAATTGTGCCGGAAAATAATAAGATTGTGGTAAAAAATTTAGAAACTAATGAAGAATTTGAGGATGAATACAGTCATTTACTTATAGCAACCGGCTCGCATGCAATAGTGCCGCAGTTGGAAGGCGTGGATATGGGTAAAGTTTTCAAATTCAAAACCATAGAAGATGCAATCAAATTAAAAGAAGCCACAAAAACAGCTAAAAAAGCTGTGATAGTGGGTGGAGGATATATAGGGCTTGAATTGGCCGGGGTTTTTCATTCTTTAGGCATTGAAACCACAATTGTAGAGCGGCTGCCACAGATTTTAAACTCTTTTGATTCTGACCTTGCTTACCAGGTGCAACGGCATATAGAAGAAAAAGGAGTTAAAGTATTTACAAATACTACTGCGTCAGGGGATTTACAGGAAATTAAAGATGCAGACATAATTTTAATGACAATTGGAGTCAAGCCCAATGTTGAACTTGCACGAGAAGCAGGAATTGAAATAGGCAGTACAGGCGCCATTAAAGTAAATAAAAAAATGCAGACCAGTATACCCAATATTTATGCGGCTGGTGATTGTGTGGAATCAATCAACAGGATTACAGGAAAACCTGTTTGGATACCCCTTGGCTCAACTGCAAATAAGCAGGGCCGTATTGCGGCAATGAACATAACCGGCGAGGCGGCGGAGTTCGAGGGAGTGTTCGGATCAAGTGTAGCTAAAATATTTGATTATACTGCTTCAAGGACAGGATTAAGCGAAAAGGAAGCAAAAGGGCAGGGTTTTGAGTATGAAATAGCAATAGTTCCCCACAGGGATCGGTCTGGTTATATGCCAAATTCAAAGGATATTATCATCAAACTTATTGCTGAAAAAAAGACTGGGAAATTGCTTGGGATACAAGCTATAGGCGAAGGTGACGCTGACAAGAGGGTAAATGTGATTGCGGCCGCTCTGTTAGGTAATATGACTGTTGATGAATTAAGCCAGACGGATTTAACGTATGCGCCGCCGTATTCCCCGTCTATTGACCCGTTGCTAGTGGCTGCGCAGATATTGCAAAGTAAAATTAAAAAACATGTGCCGAGTATTTCACCACAGGAGCTGCAAAAGCTTACTGAAGTTGAAGTTATTAACATAAGAAACCTGTCATCTGATGAAGTGGCAAAGAAAATTTTAGACCAGGGATCGAAAGCCGTTTTTTTGTGCTGCGACAAGGGACTGAGAAGTTATCTTGAAACTTTAAAATTAAGGGAAAAGGGATACAAGAACGTAGGTTTTATAGATGGCGGGACTAATCTGCTTTAAATACTTATTATTTTTGCGAGTGTTTTATGCCTTTTTCCAGAATCTTGTAGCCTATAAGCGGAGATAACCACACCGCACCATTATTAACGGTCTGAATGATCGTGTTTAAATGCTGAATATTAATATCTTTATTAACATAAGCGGTTGCACCTGCTGCAATAGACTCTATGGCCTCGTCTTCATCAATATGGGCGGTTAGTACTACAATTTTAATAGTAGGATCAATTTCCTTTATTTTTTTTATGGCGTCTTTGCCCTGCATTACTGGCAACCCAAGATCCATAATTACTACATCGGGATTTTTTTCTTTGGTAAGATAAATTGCAGTCTGTCCATCACTTGCTGTGCCTACAACTTTAAAATCAGACTTGCTCTGAAAAAATTCTTCCAGCACGTTTCTGTACATTTTATCATCTTCTACAATGATCAGCTTTATTGGTTTTGAATATTGTTCGATCATACATTTACGTTAAGATAATTTATATAAAAAAGCATTGCTTAGTAGTATTATTTGTTTTTATGAGATTCTTTAAAAACCTGCATAATGAAATAGATTTTTTCTTTAGGAAAAATATAAAACTTTCACGAAAAATTAAAGAAAATATAGAACAAACTGAAACTTCACATATTACCGAGTGGCTGCAAAACCTTATCAATGTTGAAAAGAATAATATCAAAATCCTGGATATTGGCGCAAAAAACTGGTATTACGTAAAAGAATTGTATAATTTCTTTAAATTTAATAATTTCGAAAAGGAAATATGGCTTGATGGTATAGAAATAGACGCATTCAGGGTTTACATAGACTTACATACCCGATATGACCACGCAATGTATTATTCTAAGGACTTGAAAAATTGTCGGTACATAGCAGGGGACTTTTTAAAACATAATGAAAAATATGATTATATTACCTGGTTTTATCCTTTTGTTACGGAAAATCCGTTATTAGAGTGGGGTTTGCCCCTTAGTACATTTAGGCCGCTGGAAATGCTTCAGCATGCTGTTGCCTCCCTCAAACCAGGCGGTATAATCATAATAAAGAACCAGGATGAAAAAGAATACATTATTCAGGAAAACTTATTTCAGCAATTGAATGTATCTTATAAAAAGGAGCCTAAATGCCTTATAACAATGAGTCAAAATATGTCTTAACAGCCAGATGTCCCGACACAACAGGCATATCTGCCAGTGTATTTAACTACATTCATGATAATGACGGGTTTGTAACCTCATCTGCAAATTATGGTGACCCTTCAACTAACAGATTTTTTCTAAGAATTGTATTTACCGCAGTAGGCCCAAAAATGGGAAATCTTGAAGATTTAAGGTTAAAATTCCAGCCCATTGCTGATAAATTTGCCATGCAGTGGGAAATTAATGATTGCAGCCATAAGCCCAAAGTATTAATAGCAGTGTCAAAATTCGGACATTGCCTGATTGACCTTCTTCATAAGACCAAAGCCGGGCAGATACCTATGGAAATTGCTGGAATCGTGTCAAATCATACCGAGATGAAAGGATTGGCCGAGTGGTATGGGGCTGATTTTTACCATTTTCCTGTAAAACCTGAAACAAAATCAGAACAGGAACGAAAAATCATTAATTTGACGGAAGAACTGGGAATTGAACTGGTTATTCTGGCAAGATATATGCAAATATTGTCACCGTACATGTGTGAAACGTTAAAAGAAAAGTGTATAAACATTCATCACTCATTTTTACCCAGCTTTAAAGGAGCTATGCCATATTCCCAGGCACATGAAAGAGGAGTTAAAATAGTGGGTGCAACTGCTCACTATGTTACAACCGAGCTTGATGAAGGGCCTATTATTGAGCAGGCGGTGGAGCGAGTAGATCATACCTTTGGGGTTGATGATATTGCTTCTACTGTACGCGATCTTGAGACCCTGACGCTTTCTCGGGCTGTGAAGTGGCATGTAGAGAAACGGATTTTATTAAATGGGCATAAAACGGTGGTTTTTAAATAAAAAATTAGCGCTTTAGCTAATGAAACTCCCTAAAAATTAACGCTTAATGTTTTTAAGCAAATTTGTATAAATAGGGAGAATGGAATATGGACAATATGGATTTTCTTCTTGGCCCGGTGCTTTTTATTCTGAATTTAATCGCAATATATGACGTAATCACTGGCCCAAAAAATACTACGCGGAAGATTTTATGGGTATTAGCAATTTTGTTTTTACCTGTTGTAGGCTTAATTTTATACTATGTTATCGGAAAGAAAAACCTGTTTGCGCGGCCTGAGCAGCCTTAGTAGCTTAAATCATTCTTAATATAAGCATGTGGATAAAAATATTCTTCACGGAATCCCAACCTTCGATACATTTTGATGGCGGGGTAATTATCAGTGTCTACTGTGGCGTTTATTTCTTTTAAAGGAATGCCCTTTTCACTTATTAATTTTACAAATCCACCAATAACACTCCTTAAAAGCAATTTCCCCATTCCTTTATTCCTGATACTTTTTCTTACTGCGATAAGGGGAACGTTTATTTTATCCTCCGAAGCCAGTGCTGCAAAACATACCCCTTCCACATTATCATTGTTTAATAAAAGCCTGGTCTGACCTGACAGAAAATTACCATACTGGTTAGCTAAAATCATCTCTACAACAATTTTAGTTCCTTCCATGGAAAGAAAACGGGGATCAAAATTTGTAATTTTATTATTTTTAAATGCTAGGTGTATAAGCTCAATAACCTGTTCTTTGTACTTATCATCCCAAATAGACAGTGTATTATCCTGAAGCTCGACGTCCCCTGAAAGTTTCAAAACACGGTAGGAAACAGGGTCCTGGAAGTCAAACCTGACAACTGACTGGCCCACGAAGTTAAACCCTAAAGCAGAAATCTCTTTTATGCCCGTTTCCTGAATTCCCAGCATCGGGTAGCTTATTATATCACAATCAGCCCTATCCTTCAGCATTTTTATCAGGCTATCAAGAAGAACAGCTCTGTGATTGGAATGAACTACGTTTATTTCCATTACCTTGAAATTGTTGGTGGAATTTGATATAATAATATTAAAGTCGTTAAGTTTGCCCGGGCTTGTTTCCTCGGTAACAAACTCAGCGGCTTTTAATTTTATTAATTTGAGTTCAACATTGATGTTATAATACCAATTTCCATTAATATCACTGCCTATCGTAATTCTTGTATTAAAAATTTCTCCGTTTATGGTCACAGGCTTATTAATATAATAATAACCTTTTAATCCTTTTCTTGTTTTAATTCTTCGTGGCATAGAAAAAGGAGATAACTTTCCAGTTTCTATAATTTCTTTAATTTTGGGAATCAATCTTAACCTGTTTAAATCTGCACTATTGCTAATAGTCTTTTTAAGGCCATTTTTGTAAAAATAAATTTTACCGATATCAGAACGTTCAACGTATGTACCCTGCAGGTTTTTTTTATAAAAATCATTAGCCGCTTTTCTCCAGGCAAGTTTATCATCTCCCCAATAGCCCAGCTCTGTGCCTGTCATAGAAATAGCTTCTTTATCGTACTTTTCCTGAGAATAAATTAAGATCCCCTCAGGATTTTCATCCTCAAATAAAACCAGCCCACTGAGATTGTTTTCTTCTATAGCAGAAATAAAATTCTCGAATTCTATGGGCTGGTTCTGGTATTTATAATCTTTTAAGGCTTTATTTCTGAAATCTTCGTAGATTAGCCTTATTTTCTCATAATTATCCAGTTTTATTTGTTCAACAACTTGCATTCCATTATTGTACTAGAGACGCGCAATATCATCAATTATTGTTGGAGTTATTAAAATAATCAGCTCGTTTTTCTCATGGTCAAATTCATTATTAGTAAATAACTTTCCTAATATTGGGATATCAGCAAGCAGAGGCACTTTGCCTTCTTTTTTGGTGTCCTTTTCCTTGGTTAAGCCTGCAATTGCCAGTGTTTCGCCTGATTTAACCCTTACATCCTGAAGAATAACTTCTCTTGTAGATATTGGAACTATCCTAATAGCAGCGTCTTGCTGGCCATATTCTCCTATAAGCACTTCAGGTAATGCGCTGGTTATAGACGGCCTGATTCTCATTGTTACATAATCGTCATCACCAATTTTCGGAAGAATATTTAATACAATACCAACGTCAGCCAGTTCCGAAGTATAGGTAACTCCTTCGGATGTAACAGTGGTTTCAACGCTATTTACTACCTGGTCGGTAATCTTAATTAAAGACTCGCTTCCACTAAGAGCAACTATAGTAGGATTTGCAAGCAATTTGGCATCTTCATTATAGATCATAGCGTTCAGCCTTACAGCCACTTCATCAGCAAGACTGCTTACAGTATTTAACATTATGCCTGACTGGTTGGCAGCAGTAGTAAAAGTCTGGCCTGAAACTGCTGTTACCGTGTTAAACCCGCCGTATGTTTTCCCACCCTGCATGGTGGTTGAAAGTCCTAAATCTTTTGAACTATCCTTTTTAAGTTCTATAAGGGATACCTGAATAGATACCTGCTTTAAAGGCTTGTCAAGATATTTTACAGCTTCTTCTGCCATGAGAATATCCTGCTGTAGACCGGCAACGAGAATAGAATTTGTTCTTGTATCAGGTATTACAATGGCGCCACCATCATTGTTTTCTATTGTAATATCACCGGTTTTTGCTCTATAATGCTGAAGTTTAATTGTGCTGGCTAATTTGCCTGCATCGCCAAAGCTTTCACCGGATTGAAGTGTTTCAACTTTTCCTTTTATTACTTTTGAATCAATAAGGTTACTTTGTCCTGTTGAAGAGCCTGTTTTTTCTTCTGTTTCAGCTGCAGGGACGCCCGGCAACGCAGGAAGTACTGCAGGAATTGCTGCTAAAGATGTACTTGCTGCTGCTTCTTCATTAACTCTATAACCTTTATTAAATATACTTGCTCTTAGAATATCTGCCGTATAAACCGCATCGGAATTATCTAGTTTAAATGTTTTAATAAATCTTCTATTAAGCCCTTTTTTAGCCATAACTGGCCTTGAAGCGACAAATATAGTGTTATTTTCTACACGTGCTTCGAGTTCTTCACTTACCAAAATAATATCCATTGCTTCGTTCAGGGAAATATTCTTTAATTCAGCACTTACGTAACCCATTACGCTCTCATCGATAACAACATTCATTTTGCCTTCTTTGGCAATAATTCTAAGGATTGAAGCAACATCAACGTCTCTTAATGTCAGGTTAATTCTTGCGTCTTGCGAGAAAAAATTAAACCTGTTTCCAAGGTGCATGAATTCTTTGTCTATTTTTGTTTGTGAGGCTGAATTCATATGGCCTTGCAGCCTTCTTATTACATCTTCTTTTGCAATATTAGAAATATCACCTTCTTTAAGGTTTTTTATTGAATCCATTCCCATTTTGTTATCCGGTTCTTTAATGGAAAAACTGGGAGAACTCAAAAGAAAAGCCAGGTGCAGCGCACAAACAACTGAAAATATTTTGGTTAACTTCATAAACACCTCTTATCAATTATGAATGTAATTAAGTTCAACGTTTTTATCCTGAATATCTGCTGATTTCATTGTTTTTGTAACTCTTCTGCCATTTATTTGAAAAACACAGGTCAGGTTTGCAGAATCCACTTTTAGGACTTTAATTCCCTGCAGGCTTTCATTAACTGCAAGTGACTCGGTCAATCCCTTGATTTCAGCTATAACCTTATCTCCAAGAAAACCTTTTACTACTACCAGTTCCTTTGGTTTTTCAGGAGCAAAATCCAGAGACATTGGAGGAGCTGGAAGTCCAGCCAAGCCTGGGTCACTACCTCTTGAAGACCCACCGCTAAACGGGCTAAAACTGCTTTCTATGTATGAAAACGGATCTCTTTTGCCTGATGTTTCCATTGCATCCGCAATCAAGTCTTTTATGTCAGTTGGTTTTATTTTTGTATTTATTTTTATTTCTTCCTTGTCATTCTGAGGAAGTGAAACGACCGAAGAATCTCCTTCAATTGGCACAGATCCTTCGCTTTGCTCAGGATGACGTAGTGAAGACTCAGGATGACGGTCAATTTCAGGAGGAAGTTTTACTTTAGGATGAGTTTTTAACTCTATCTGAGGTATTTTCTCAAGTTTTTCCGCCAGCGTTACTTCTTTTTTGTTGGGAGCATAATAATAAAAACTAACAACAAACAGAGTTATAACAACCAATGCGGTTACAAGTTTTTTTAAATTTTCACTATTTGATTTCTGCATCTTTTGAATTCTCTTCTTTTATTTCAGTTATTACTGATTTATACACACTTGCTGCTATTCTCATTTCAATTTTTGGATTAAGACTTTCGCTATCATCCTTATGAATTTTTGCCGATATACCGTTGATGTTTATTTTTCTTTGATAACTTTCCAGAAATTTTACAAAGCTGATTATTTCGTTATAGTAAGCTACTGTATTTATATCAAAAGGTTTTTCTATTATTTGTACAGGTAATAGTTCCTCATCTTTTGAGTCCGTTCTCTTTCTTGTTTTCTTAGTTGTTGGTTTTGCATTTGGAGCGGTTATTTCAATATTCTTTTCACTGGAGGATTGAAGTTCGACAATACGGTTCGTAGCCTCATTTGCAAATATTTCCAGGTCAATAAGGAATATTTCATCTCTGAATTCTTGTGGAAATTCAATATCAAACCCGGCTAATTCGGCGTTTAATTTATCCAGTTCATTTGCCAGTCTTTTGTTTACCCTTAGCTTTTCTACGTTGCCTTGAAGTGTTTTAATAGATAATTTTTCCTTAGTTATTTGTTTATTCAAACCAAAACATTCTGATATAGCAGGAACGGTAAACCACACGATAAAAATTATCGTTAACAAAACTGGTACGGAACACATAAAGATAATTTTTTTTAAATCTTTCATAAATTTATCCCTGTTTTTTCAGTTATAGTGTTGGGAGCAGGTTGTGGACGCAATTCTGTTTCTATTTGAAATTCATACAAATCTGCTTCTTTTCCATATTTAATGTTTACAATTTTTGCATTTGTTAATAATGAATTCACATCTTCGTTTATATTAAGGATAAGGAAAGAAATAGCAGTAATAGGTTTAACTTTTGCTGATACCACGCCAGAAATCTCTAGTTTATTGGAATTTTTCCCGATTGCAACTTTAGTAATGTCGGTAATAATAACGTGTTTTGGAACTTTTACAGTCAGGTTGTCTAAAATTTGGCTCCAGGGTATAAATAAACTGTTTATTTGTTCTTGTGCGCGAAGTTTTATTTTAGCTATTTTCTTTTTATTTTCCAAATCCTTTTGATAAGCTGATAAAGCTGCTTCTTCCTGCTGCAATTCAGCAAGTTCAGTTTTTAACTTATTAAGCGTCATTTCTGATTTTTGAGCCATATTTTTTGCAATCAGCCAGACGCCAAAACTTAACGCCAGTGTTATAAGAGTTCCTAAAATAATGGCTATAACAGCAAACCGTGTTTTAGAATCCAGTGTATCCTTTTCCAGCTCCAACGGGCTGGTTTTTACTGTTTTTGCATATTCACCTATAAGGTTTATATTTATGGTTTTCAATTTTCGAACCCCTTAAGTGCTAAGCCTATACTTGTTGAATATAAAGGACTAAAAATAATGGTTTCTATTCTCAATTTATTAGACATAAATTTATCTATATTTTGAATACAGGCCCCATTACCGCTTACTATTATTTTTTCTATGTCTACATATTGGGAATTTCCTGAATTAAAAAATTCTATGGTTTTTTGCACTTCACTTGAAATATTACTATATAAATTCTTTGCAGCACTGGATGCCTGCTGTAATTCCGGATCTTCATTCATTTCCATACCCGGAACCATTAAGGATAACTCAGGAAGTAAATTTATAACTTCTGCTCTTGTTTTCTGTACGCTGTTCATTATGTTTTCAATGATATTTTTTCTGCCTGTCTGGATGTTATAAGAAAAAACAGGCATTCCACCCTGAATTATGTTAATGTCAGTGTTTTCATAACCTATAAGGACGGAAATATAAGTTTTTTCAGCTTCATTTATAAGTCCTTCATAGGACAACGCCCTTATAAGTGCAAATGAAGAAACATCTATCATATCAACACCCAAGCCGGCATCAAATACAGGATCAAGATACTCTTTTAACACTGCTTTAGAAATAGCACACATAACAACGTCAATTTTTTTTCCTGTTTCATCCTGTCTTCTGGTATTTTCAAGAATTTCAAAATCAATATTCATTTCCCTGATGGGTAAAGGGAGATATTTTGATGCTTCCTGGGGAGCTATTTCTTTTAATTCGTCCTGTGGAAGCTCTGGCAATACTATTCTCTTTACAAAAGCCGCATTCCCGGGCACTGAAATTGCCACATTTAAGCTATCAGCTTTACATTCTATTAATGCTGCTTTTAGCGTTTCAGGGATTAATCTATAATTTTCTACTGGCTTATGAATCAAACTTTTAACGCTAACATGATTATTTTCCATTTTTAAAAGAGCCAGTGTGATCCCTTCCGGAAAAATTTCCACGCCGAGACGACTTTTGGTTTTTTCTTTAAATAAATTTAACATTTTTGACTCTTGACCTTAACACTTTATGCCCTATGTTTTTAATAATACACATGTTTTCAAAAAAATAGAACTATGGAAAATAAGAAATAATATTCTGTTTTTCCAAAATAAGCGCTACGCTTGCATTTAGGACAAAAAAATTTATATTTACATTTTGCAATACTAGAAATACGTTTCCGTTTTTAAGAATTTACGAATTGAACCCATAAATCCTTTTATAGTTCCAGTAAGACCCAAACACCTTTTTTACATAATTTTTGGTCTGACTGTATGGAATATTTTCTATAAATCTGTCAAGATCATCATGAGGTAACGCTTTTAACCATTTTTTAACTGAGCCTGGCCCACCATTGTATGCTGCAACGGAAAAAAGCATATTTCCGTCAAAAATATCCCTTGTGTGGCCTATATATGCGGTGCCTAATTTAATATTTATTTCAGGAATAAATAATGAATTGGCAGCGTGACTTGCAAACCCTTTCCACCTAACTATATCCCTTGCCGTGCCTGGTAAAATCTGCATAAGCCCCTGTGCATTTGATGAACTCACCGCATAGGAGTTAAAATAGCTCTCTTCTTTCAAGAGTGAAAGCACAAGAATAGGATCAAGGTTATTATAATCAGCATTATTGTTTATTTCTTCAGCATAATAAACAGGATAAATCAGTTTCCATTTTGGATCCCGGGAGTCCGGTTTGTCTGTCAGGGCATTCATGCCGTTTCTTGCAGTAACAATCGAATTTGTAATAACTCCATTATAATGCTTTATCCAGCTTTCCAGAAACGGATCATCCTTGATAAAAAGCATAGCTGTTTCATAATCCCCCAGCCGCATCATTTCTGCTGCCTGAGTGCCGTGTTTTTCAGTTATTTCTTCGTAGGAATAAGGCATCTCTGTCTTTATTTCTTCAACAGGGAGTATATTTTGTATATCGGTTTCCCATCCTGTGTCAACTCTACCATTTAAAGCATTCAACCTACCCTGGGCCCTGAACGCATAGTAGCTGTCAGGAAATTTTTCCAGCACAGTCTTATAAGAGTCCTTTGCCTTGCGCATAGAATTTTTCTTTTCATAAGTTTTCCCCAGCCAGAAATGTATTGCTGGCGAGGCTTTTGTATTTTCATAAGCCAGGATGTGCTTTTGTGCAAGTTTCAAAGCTTTGTCATAATTACCGCTGTCATACTCATCCCAAAAAAGATTCCATAAAGATTCTGAGGCAAAATCACCATCCGCGTAGTTTTTAACAATTTCTTCGTATAAATATTTCGCTTTTTTTAAAGATGTAAGCTGGGCTTTTTGAAACAGGGCAAAGTCTCTTGTTGTTGATGCCCAGCCCAAAATATCTGACCAGCTCTTTTCCATGGCATTATTACTTAATTCCACGTATGCAAGCATTGCTTTTTCAGCTTTTGCTCTGTCGAAAGAGTTATTCAGGTAGCATCTAATGCCCTTAGCTAATAATGCACGCGCCTCATTTCTGTTGTCCATAAACTTGTGGCACATTGCCTTATAATACCAGACCTCTTTTTCCGGCAGCTGGTTAAAATATGAGAGTGCTTCTTTATATTCCTGCTGCATAAAAAGGGCTATTGCAGCGTGTTTTTTGTCCTCATCGCTGAAGCAGTGCTGTAGGGATTGAAGTCCATCATAACTGTTGAGCGCGAATTTTCCCGAAGGAGCAAGTGCTATGTATTTCAGCCAGTATTGAGCAGCAAGCTCTTTATTTTTGCTTTTATTGAGTTCTCCAAGGTAATAGAAACTGCCAAGCGCGAAATCAGTGCCCGGGAAGTTGTTTATAGTATATAAAAACTGTTTTTCAGCATGTATCTCCTGTTTTGACCTTACAAAAGCCTGGCCGAGGTTGTAGCTGGCTAGGGAGGTAAGTTGGCTGTCCGGGTAAGATTTAAGTAATTTTTTGTATTTTTCTATGGCTGTTTTTTCATCTTCAATTGCCGCAGCGCAGAGGGCCTGTTGAAAAAGAACCACATCATAAGCCTTGTATTTGCGGGAAATCTTGTTGTAGGTGTAGTATGCGGTTTTATAGTCATTATTTAACTGAAAGTTTCTTGCTTCTTCGTACAGGTTTCTGGAATAGTCCTCTTTTTGGTAATAATCTGTTATTATTTCAGGTTTGTAAAACCATATAAATGCCCCTGCGGCCAGGAGGATAAAGATAGATAGGAGGATAAAATTTATAAATATTTTTATTATCTTCATAACAGGATTATAGCGTGAATTTATATCGTATTTACAGTGCCATCTCAGCCGCTTTTTGTGAATTATTTAAAGCAGCCTCTACCAGCCCTTTAAACAGCGGGTGCGGATTTTCAGGGCGGGATTTAAATTCAGGGTGGAACTGGCATGCTACATAATATCTGTGGCTTGGTAACTCTATTATCTCAACAAGCTTTTTGTCAGGCGATAAACCGGAAAATACCAGCCCTTTTTCAGCTAGAAGGTCTCTATAATGGTTACTTACCTCATATCTGTGACGATGCCTTTCGGAAATAACACCTTTATTATACATTTTTTGGGCGGTTGAACCTTCCTGTAAATGGCAATCATACGCTCCAAGCCGCATTGTGCCGCCCATGTCTTTAATATTTTCCTGCTCGCTCATCATTGCTACAACAGGATAAGGCGTTTCAGGCGCAAACTCTGAGCTGTTTGCATCTTTTAGCCCGGCCACATTTCTTGAAAACTCAATTACCGCGCATTGCAGACCAAGACATAAGCCTAAAAACGGAATATTCTGTTCTCTCGCAATAGTGGCAATGTTTATTTTCCCTTCAATTCCCCTGATGCCAAAGCCCCCGGGTATAACAATTCCTTCTACATCAGCCAGGGCCTCTTTTGCTTTTTCAAGGTCTTCGCAATCGTCAGAAGAAATCCATTTTATTTCAACAGAACTCCCTAGAGATGCACTGGCATGCTTTAATGATTCAACTACGGAAATATAAGCATCAGACAACTTTGTATATTTGCCTGCTATAGCAATTTTTACCTTGTTTTCAGGATTCTTAATCCTATTTACAATTTCCTTCCACTCTTCAATATCAGGCTCTTTTGTATCTTCTATATTGAGCCTTTTTAGCACTTCGGTTGCAAGTTTCTGTTTTTCCAGCGCCAGCGGTACTTCATAAATTGTCTGGAGGTCTTTACACTCTATTACTGCTTCCGTTGGAACGTTTGTAAATAAAGCTAACTTGTTTCTCTCCGCTTTTGGAATAGGTTTTGATGACCTGCAAACAAGAATATCAGGTTGAATACCAATACTTCTGAGCGTGTTTACGCTGTGCTGTGATGGTTTGGTTTTTAATTCTCCTGATGCATTAAGATATGGAACCAAAGTTACATGAATAAATACTGTATTTCCAAACCCGGCATCAATTTTAAACTGCCTGATGGCTTCCAAAAAAGGTAAGCCTTCAATGTCACCGACAGTACCGCCGATTTCTGCTATAACAAAATCAGGTTTGTATTTTTTAGCAGCTTCTTTCAATCTGCTTTTAATTTCATCAGTGATATGAGGTATGGTTTGTACTGTGCCGCCAAGGTAATCACCTCTTCTTTCCCGTGTAATTACGTTGAGGTAAACACTTCCTGCGGTTACATTGTTTACTTTGCTTAAATTAGTATTAATAAACCTTTCATAATGGCCTAAATCCAGATCAGTTTCTGCTCCGTCATCAGTTACAAAAACTTCTCCATGCTGAAAAGGACTCATTGTGCCCGGATCAACATTTATATAAGGGTCAAATTTCTGCATTGTTACAGAATATCCCCTTGCCCTGAGCAATTTACCCAGCGATGCTCCTACAATTCCCTTGCCCAGTGAGCTTACAACTCCACCTGTAACGAAAATATATTTAGTTTTACCTGACATATCCCCTACCTTATTCACTAACCCCAAAATTAGATTTTAGGGACTTTAAAGTAACCATCCTCTTCTACAGGAGCATTTTTTAAAATTTCTTCCTTGTTGGATGCATACTCAGCCTTGTCTTCCCTCATAACGTTCCTCACAGGAAGCACATGTACCATGGGCTCAATATTCTCTGTATTAACCTCTTTTAACT
The DNA here is from genome assembly GCA_001784565.1 of Candidatus Melainabacteria bacterium GWF2_37_15. Lineage (GTDB taxonomy): Bacteria > Cyanobacteriota > Vampirovibrionia > Gastranaerophilales > UBA9971 > GWF2-37-15. Next base: position 6,147 of record MFRL01000049.1, on the reverse strand, counting down.
GGTTAAAGTAATCAAGAATGTTTGAGAACTGCTCAGTGTATTTTTCCTTTTCCTGTTCGCTGAGTTCTAAGCGTGCTAATTTTGCAACGTGTTCAACATCTTTTTTAGTAATCAAGAAATTCTACTCCTTAGAAAGTTCACTTATATTATTTTAGTATGAAGGAATAAAAATATCTTTATTATTAAATTATTTTACGTAAATCTCTTCAAGATTATGCAAAACTCCACCGAGCGGGGTGGGATTAAGGTTGCCAAACTTATCCCGCACTGCATACACCATTAACCCTGAATATATGTAGATAAAAGGATTGTATTCATACACAATTTCCTGGTATTTGTCGTAATACTGCTTTCTTTTATCGAAATCAAGGGTGGTAGCGCCTTTTTCATATATTATATCAAGCTCTTTTTCCCAGGGTCTAAGATCAGCCATTATTTCCAGGTCTTTGCCTTTTCTCTGGTTAAACATATGCAGGGCGCCGGTGCTGCTCCAGACATTGCGGCCACTGTGAGGCTCCAGTGGACTGCCTGTAAGCCCGATAATAACCGCTTCCCAGTCAAAGGAGTCTGAAATCTTGCCCACCAGGACGTTAAACTCAATTGGCTTGAAATTCACCTTCATGCCAAGTTCTTCCAAATCCTGTTTTATCATGACTCCGATGGATTCACGTTCTGTGTTTCCGGCATTTGTTATAAGGGTAAATACAACCGGATTTCCTCCTTTATCTAGCAACTGGCCTTTTGCATTCCACATAAAGCCTGATCCTTTTAGCAATTCTTTAGCTTTTTCAAGGTTTCTGGATTTTCCATTTTTTAATTTTTCATTCAGGAAAATAGAACTCAGGCTTTCTGCGGTGTAAAGAGGTGCGCCAACACCCCTTAGGATATTCATTACAATACTTTCCCTGTCTATGGCAATATTTACAGCTTCCCTGAAATTTTTATCATTAAACCACTGTTGTTTTACAGGGTCTACGTAGTATTTGCCTTCCTTATCTTTGCGCCGATTAAGGTTAAAGGACATGAACATGGTGCCTGTATCCGGGCCGAGGTTGTAGATTTTGTAGTCAGAGCGTTTTTCAAGCTCTTTAAACCTGGCCACATTGCCGCCTGAGAGGGGGAGAATATCTAGCTGGCCGGATTCGAATTTAAGCACCTGGTTATTAATATCACCGACTATGTAAAAAATGTATTTATCAAGGTAGGGTAGCCTTTGGCCTTTGACGTCGAACTTGTAATAATTTGGATTGCGCGTAAATACTACTCTTTGAGCGGGGATGTATTTTTCCAGCCGGAACATGCCGCTTGTTACAAAGTCTTTTGCAGGTGTTGTCACTCCGTAAAAAGCGTCGAATTCAGCTTTTCCTTTTTTAACAATCGGCTCAAAAACATGCTTTGGCGCAATACTCTGGCTTAGTTGCCTTAAAAATGGGGCAAATGGCTTTGGAGTGATGAATTGGACAGTTAATTTATCTATAGCTCTTACCTGAGGCATCTTTTCATCTATAAGTACATTATCTCGAGCGCTGGTATTTCCATACCCTTCTGCGATAATCTTGTTCCAGGTAAAAGCAACATCGGCAGATGTAATAGGTTTTCCATCAGACCATTTTAGATTTTTTCTCAGTTTTACAGTATAGACAGTACCGGTTTTATCCACTTTAAAGGACTCTGCTATAAGAGGCTTAACCTGTCCTGTGTAGGCGTCGGTTGTAACAAGCCCGTCAAACATTAAACCGCCCATTTCTGCAGAGGTGTTATCTTTAGCATTCCAGGGATTAAAGGTTTTAGGGCCTTCTCCGATGGTGGAATTATATAGTGTGCCGCCGTATTTTCCGGTTTCTTTCTTAAATTTTTTTGCAACTTGCATATTAAAAGACGGAGCAGGCTGGTTTTCTTTAACAGTGGGTCTGTCGATGTGCAGGACGTTCCCGATTATAAATAATACTAACCCGACTAATACAATAAAAAAAATTATGTCTTTAGTTTTCATAATTTTATTATAGCCCAAGGTGGATTTAAGGTTATAAATATAAACACTATATAAAAAGTAGGTAGCAATCTCTCCTTTGCTTTTGTTTTTATTTAAATATAGCAAATTATGGAAGGGTTAAGAAAAAAGGGAGGGAAAATTATGGAGATTTCGGGATGTGATGTAATGAGTATTCTAGAAAGACCAAAAATTAGAACAGAATGTAACACTTATGATTATGGAAAAGTTTGTAATACTTTTGAGAAGGTAAAAGATGGCGAAAGATTAGTTAATAGCGTTTTTTCTCGGAACGATGGAATGGTAATGCGTACGGATAACACATTTGATGATCAGGGAGTTGTAACTGAGAGCTGTAGTATAACTTACAAAGATGATCCTAAGACATATTCTTGTCAACAAATGAGCGAATATGAAAATTTTTGATTAAATAAAATGACATATTGAGTAGACAAAAAGGGCAGATATATCTGCCCTTTTTGTCAGTATAAATTTATTTGCCTTACTTATGCGCTAACTCGCTCTGCTGGTTCCCTGCAAGATCCCATTTTCCGCAGGTGCCACCCCAACGTGCGATAATATTACCTTTTACATCTTTTGGAGTGCGCGGATCCACGCATTCAGGTTCTCCCTGTACAATGGAAATAACTTCACAACTATTAGCACAGTCCATGCATTCATGCGTATAAGACTTGAAGGTAAAATCCCTTACCTGCCAGCCTTTGAATTTGGTCTTTTCGCCGGTAAAGCGGTGATTTTCCATTGCGAGCAATGCTGAACCTATTGCTCCCATTACCTGGTGGTTAGGCGGGACTATGATTTCAGTTTTAAGCGCTTCTTCAAAAGCTTTCACCATGCCGGAATTTGATGCTACTCCACCCTGGAATACTATTTTTGGTAAAATTTCCTTGCCTAACGCAAGATTGCTTAAATAATTCCTGACAAGTGCCTGACATAGACCATATAAGAGGTCTTCAATAGGATAACCAAGCTGCTGTTTATGGATAAGGTCACTTTCTGCAAAAACGCCGCATCTTCCTGCAATTCTGGCAGGAGCTTTGGATTTTAACGCTGATGGGCCGAATTCTTCTATCGGAACATTTAGCCTGCTGGCCTGCTGGTCAAGAAAACTTCCTGTGCCTGCGGCACAGACTGTGTTCATGGCGAAGTCAGTTACAATAGAATCCCTTAAAACAATTATTTTGCTGTCCTGACCGCCTATTTCAAGGATTGTTTGAACGCCGGGAACATGTATGCTGGCTGCTACGGCATGCGCTGTAATCTCGTTTTTTACAACATCCGCACCTACCAGGATACCTGCAAGTTGCCTTCCGCTTCCTGTAGTTCCGACGCCTAATATTTCATGCTCGTCATTTAATTTTTCTAAAAGCATGTTAAGACCGTTTTGTACAGCCATAACGGGTTTACCTGCTGTTCTTAGCATTACGCCTTCAATAAATTCGCCTTGTTCATTAATAACAGCGAGTTTTGTGGTCACTGACCCCACGTCTATTCCAAGAAAAGATTTTTTGCTCATTTTCTACCTCATTAATACTTGATAAGTATAAAATACAATAATTAAAAAATACTTGTTTGTAAATTAAACGGTAGTAGTTATATTTAACATAAATTGTTATTAAATTTTTTAATAGCGGTTAAAAGACAGCTGATTTAGTATATAAGTATCCGGGGTTAATTTTTTTAACCTCTCTTCTGCCCAAAAGATTCAGGGATTGCATCATTGGCATTATAAAGTTCTTTTTATAGTCATGATTCCCGTTTTTATGTTTGGTAATATCTATAAAGTTTCTCCATTCTAAATAGTTATGATATTTTAATCCAAGTTCGATCATAAGATCCTGATCTCCATACTTTGGATTTTCTTCAACCTTTGATTCTGCAAGTTCAAGAATGTGTTTTACTAATGTCTGTTTAAGATTAATTTGTGCAGGATCTCCCTTTTTAACTTTAGAGTCGTTCAATTGTCTTAATGTATTGAGGAGTTTTTCGCCATATAAATCGTTTTGTTCTGCGCTATAAACCTTTAAACCTTTTTCATCCTGAAGGTCCATGGCTGTTAGTATTGGTTTTATAAGCTGTTCTGTATAAGAAGGATGCCCGTTTTCATGGAGAGAAATATCCAGGAAGTTCTTCCATTTCTTATGTTGAGCATCTGTTAATCTAAGATCCTTCATAAGATCTTGATTATTATATTTTGGCTTTTCTTCAATCCTTAGTTCTACTAATTTAATAATGTATTCAAGCAGGGATTTTTTTGCTTTATATACACGATCTTCCTCGTAAGCTTTACTGTCTTTTAATTTCAGTAACGTATTCAGTAGGTTTTTACCTGTTAAATGGTTTTTTCCTACAGCAAAAGCCTTTAAAGCTCCTATGTGTTCAAGGCCCAGTTTCTTTAGTATTGGCATTCCAAGTTCTTCTGTATAATAGGATTTATTTCTTTCATGGAAAGCAATAGTTAAAAACCCTCTCCACTCATTATGTTGTTCATCATTTAATCCAAGGTCTTTCATAAGGTCTTTATAGCCGTAGTCTGGATTATCTTTTAATTTTGATTCTGTAAATTCAATAATGTATTCAAGTAAAGACCTTTTGGCTTTGAACACAGGATTTTCCTCGTCAATTCCACATTTTTTTAATTTCAGTAATGTATTCAGTAGTTTTTGACCAGCTAAAGGTTTTCTCTTTTCATCAATAATTTTTAAAACAGGTTTTTCCAGTGGTTTTTCACAAGGCAAATCATATTTTTCTACGTTAATAACTTTTAAAGCAGGAGTCTCCACTTTAGTTTCAGTCTCTTCCAATTCCTCTGGTTTCTCCGGTAATTTTTCCTTCAGGGTTTTTTGTATTTGCGGTACCAGATTATCTGTACAATAAAAATCTCCTTTTTTATGGTTAGAAAGGCTTATAAAACTCATCCAGTCCTGACGTTGTTCATCATTGAACCCAAATTCTTCCATAAAATTTTTATTTCCATATAGTGGATTTTCTTTTTCAATCTTTTGGTCTACGAATTCAATAATTGGCTCAAGTAAAGATATTTTGGCATTATAATCAGAATCTTTCTTTTTAACTTTACAGTCTTTTAATTGCAATAATCTATCTAGCAGTTTTTCACCGGTTAGATGGTCTTGTTCTCTACTAAAATTCTTTAAATCTTCTCTGTGCTCAAGTTTCAGGGCTTTTAGTATTGGCATTCCAAGACTTCTTGTATAATAAGGATCATTATTTTGATGCTTAGAAATAGTTATGAAGAGCTTCCAATTAGTAGATTGATCAGGTCTTAATCCAAGGTCTTTCATAAGATTTTGATTTGTATATTTTGGATTATCTACAATCTTTAATTCTGTGAATTTAATAATATATTCCATTAAAGATTTTTTTGCAGCATATACAGAACTTCTTTCTCCAGCTTTACTGTTTCTTATTTGTTTTAATCTTTCCAGTAGTTTTTCACCAATTAAATGGTAATTTCCTCCTTTACTAAAAGCCTTTATTAAATCTTTCCTGTGTTCAAGACCCAGGGCTTTTAGTATTGGCATTCCAAGGCTTCCTGTAAAATAAGAATGCCCGAGTTCCTGGTTAGTATCATTTATAAAACTCATCCAGGCAGGATACTGCTTATCTTTTAATCCAAGGCCTCTTGCGAGATCTTTATTGCTATATTCAGGTTTTTTTTCGACTCGACTTCGTAAACCCTCCCATTTCTCTGTGCCATCAAGTATTTTACTGAGAACCTCATGTTTTGCAGCATATGTAGCTTCCTTTTCTTCTGGTAGGTCTTCAGGATAAGTATTTATAACTGTTTCTATTTTTTCTATTAAATCATTACCTTTTAATTCACGACCCTTGACACCAAAGCATACGGTATCGCATTTAAGCCCCTGATTTCTGTTATTTCCCGCAAGGAATGCGTATTTAGGAGTTATAAAACTATTATAGTTATTTATTCTTGCAACTAACATTACTTTTTCCCAAATATTTAACGCATTACCCTGTTAAAACATGTAATAGTTAATAATTGCTATTTTTTAGGACTTTAACCACTTCCAATTCAGGGTTGAGGAAAAATAGTTAACAAGCAGGAATAGCCAGGTAAAAAATTTCAAGAAATTGGAAAAAGATAGCAAAATGAG
>MFRL01000048.1 GCA_001784565.1 Candidatus Melainabacteria bacterium GWF2_37_15 | reverse complement strand
TTATAGTTGTGGAAACTGATGATGGGGTACTGGTCTGCCGCAAGGAAGATTCACAGCATGTTAAGGAGATCGTGGAGAGGCTTAAGAAACAGGTTTAGGTTTTGCAATAGCATCCTTAATTTTTACGCCCAAAGCAGTTCCCACAGATGCTACTGTTGCTAATGTTATATATGTTAATAATCCTAGTTTGTTTGATTTGGAAAGTTTTTGCATTAAATTTGGGTCTAAAACCTTTTTAGCAAACTTAACTCCTTTTATGGAAGCCATAGCTTCTTCAGTTATTGTAGGAAGAAATGCCAGGAAAGTTAATTTCAGAAATTTTTTTAGATTTTACAATGTCACCGATAACAGCAAAAAAAATCATATTGCACCAAAACCGTTCAATTTTAATGTATAGATTTAAATCTGTTAATTGGTTAAAAATTATACACCCCGCTCTGAGTAACAATTAAATCAACTGGAATGTCATATTGATTGTGGGGCAAGTTTTTTACTATTAACTCATCAAGAATCGGGACTATTTTTATACACTGTTGAGGGAGTTTTGCAAGAAATCTGTCATAGTATCCCTTGCCATAGCCGAGCCTGTTACCATTTTCATCTACTGACAGCGCAGGTATAACAATCATATCTAGTTCATTAATATTAACTTCCTTACCTTTGCACGGTTCATATATACCAAACTTGTTTAAAATTAACTCGGAGCAGGTTTCATATGGACAAAAAATCATATTTTCCTTGTCAATTACCACAGGTAAGAACCAGTTTTTAGACAAATCTTGAAACAGAGGCTTTATATCTATTTCATTATCATAAGGATAAAAACCTGCGATGTTTTTAGCTTTATGATACTCTTCTAGATCTTGGATCTTCCTACATATAATGTTGCTAATATATTCAATATTGAACTGTTTTCTTGTAGCCTTAGCCCAGATCCTGTATTCCTGCTTGGTTTTTGACATAATTGTAACTTTTTTTAAGAATTGACAAAAATTATTTTCGATTTTCAAAAAAATCGTTTATAATAAATACTATACATCTTAAGGAGATTTTTTAAAATATGGATAAAGAAACATTTTGTGCAAAGTTGCGTATTGCCAGGCAGGATGCTGGTCTTAAGCAGGAGCATGTGGCAAAGCACTTAAATCTCCCTATTTCTGCAGTTTCCGTTATGGAATCCGGGGCAAGAAAAGTAGATGTTTTTGAATTGGAAAAGCTTGCAGAATTGTATGATAAACCTATTGAATGGTTTTTTCATCAACATAATCCCTTATATAAAAGACGCTGGTACGATCTTGACCCTATACTTTCAGAAGCTGTGGAGCTATTGCGGAAAGCCCCGACAAAGCTTCAAAGAAGCGCAGCATATGGAATTATTGGGTTTTTAAAACAGGGCGGATTTGTTGACCCTGATAAACAGTTTTAAAAAAGTTTTAAAAACCAAGAAGCGAGGTTTTAACCTCGCTTCTTTTTAAGATTAGTTAAATTTATAGTTTATTTCGCTGCAAATGCTACTGAAAGTACTTCGTCAGAGTTAATCTGAGCAACTCTTTCACCGTCAGGACTTACTATATAAGCAAGATCTTGTCCGGTTACAGCAACTACACCAAGTGTACCACTTACGGCAGTTTTACCTGCGTACCATACACCTTCTGGAATGTCTAGAGCTGCTCTTGCAAAGCTTCTCCCGGCTGCTGCTGGTTCTAAGCTGGCAAGTTCATTGACTCCATTAGCAGTATTGGTAAGGAATGTTTCAACCATATTACCTGCTACAATAGCAGTGCCACCTACTGTTCTGGCTGCTATACCGGCAACTCTTCCAGGTAAGCTGAATGGTACAGAAAGAGTTCTGCCAATGATGTTAGGCTCATCTTCCTTAACTACAACAGCTGACAGGATATCTTTTGGAAGTTCGGTTCTGTATTTTCCGTCAAAGTCGTCATTTGTGTCGCCACATTCATACTGAATGTAATCAAAGGCTACTCTGATAGCGCCAGGATCACCAAATCCCGGTCTAACTACTTCAACAACATTACCGTGTACTTCAGAACCAACAGGGAATAATTTCCCATCTATGGATATTGGTTCTACTGTTTTTGCTACAAAGCCTTCACCAATTTTACTGGTTCTCGCTGAGATTATGTCTTCAAATTCCATTTTTATTGTAGGAATTGTGCTGGTAGCAACTCCTGGCACTAATTGTGTAGCAGCGCCAGTTGTTTGTGGTACTGGACATGGTTCAAGACCAAGTTTTACACGTAAGTTATCAAGCATTGATGCCACTTCAGCTCTTGAGGCAGCTTCATTAGGCTTAATGCGGTCATTTTGAGGCAGGTCTTTTATAATTCCTGCATTAACAGCATCTGCTACAGATGATGATGCCCAATTAGGGACTTCATTTGCATCTGTGAAGCATCCAAGAGCTCTTTGAGCGTCGGCGGCTGCAATGTCACCAGGTATAACTTTACCCATTGTGCTCAATGCTTCAGCTCTTGTTACAGGTCTGTCAGGTTTAAATGTGTTGTCAGGATAACCTGTCAATAGGCCTCTATTGTAGGCTTTATCAATATCCTTATTTGCCCAGTGGTTTTTAGGCACATCTTTGAATATCTGTTGTTCAAAATCAGGCACATTTTCTAGTTCGAGCGCGGATACCATAGCGCTTGCAAATTCATCCCTCATAATTGGAAGGTTTGGTTTGTAAGTGCGGTCTGGATAACCTGCAAGAATACCCTGTGCAGTAAGTTTATTAATATCACATCCTGCGAGCATGTTATTGCTTACATCTGGGTATTGGCTCATTACCGGGCATGCTGCACCAGTTGGCTCAATGGCTACGCCAGGAACCTGTATAGGCACAAGAACGCTTTTCTGCATCTGGATACCACTGGATGTTTGAAGTCTTCTTCCTGCTGGCATTGGTGCTGCAAAACCTGTTGGGCAAGGAGCTGCTACCGGTGCTGCTACTGGTGCAGGACATGGAGCAGGGCATGGCTCAGGACATACAGAAGGAGGTGGTGGGCAAGGTTCTACAGCTTTTGGAGCTGGTGGGCATACCGGAGCTGCTGCGCCTGTTGGAACAGGTTCAAATGCGTCACAAGGAGTAAGTTCTTTATCTTCAACTGTGCTTGCACATGGAACCAAATTTGATTCAGCTGAGCTTAATGGGATGTTTGGTATGTATTGATTATATGGATCAACTACAGGGGCTACTGGCATTATAGGTGCTGCACCGCCTGTGTATGGCATAATTGGTGCTGCTGTTCCGGTTGGACAAGGTGAGCATGGATTAAATGGAGCAACAGGAGCTGCCGTAGGACATGGATTTATCGGGGCTGCTGCACCTAATACACCTGCTTCTCTGAAGCATGGGCTGTTAAAATATGCCTGCATTAATTTATTCTGTTCTGGAATACCGCATCTAAGTATTTCTGCACCCTGAGTTACACGAAATGGTGCTTCATCTTCATCGAGCGCTTCAGCGTTAACAGGGCATGGATATGCGCAAGGATTATAATTTGGTGGTATGACTCCTTGTTGGGTAAGTCCGGGCACTACCGGTGTCGGGCATGCCGCAAAACCTGTGACATTTGGAGCCCATGAGCTGGCCCATGGAGCGCAAGGAGCTGCTGCACCTGTTGTTATGCCGACAGGATCATCTTTTGACATAAGGGTTAATGTTGAACCTTGTGATGGAATAACTGACAGGCTTGATGGACAGGTACTTCCTACTGCTATAGCTTCTCTGTCTCCTCCGATTTGTAATATGCTGTCGCCTTGAGGGATTATAAGCCCTGCATCTCCAATATCAGGGAATGCAAATGCTTGTCTTTCAATTATATGTGCGCCAGCGCTATAATCAGGAGTGCAACCTCCTATAGGAGCGCAGCTCATTGCAGCTCCTGTAGGGGCTGGAGCAGGCATTAGAGCCGGAGAATATACATGTTGGAATCCCTGACTTATAGTTGGGCAAACCGGGCATGCTGCGCCTATTGGCATAGCTGGTGCCATTGGAATTGCTGCTCCTGTTGGGCATGGTGCTGGACATGGTTCTTGAGGAATTAACTGTGGAGCAGGGCATACAGGTGCTGCTGCTCCTATTGGGCATGGTTGTTCCATTGCCGCTCTTGGTGGCGGGCAAACTTGACTAAGTTGATCAGCAATTGCCAGGCCGCTAATTGTCATAACTCCAAGAGACAATGCTGCTGCAATTGATAATTTTTTAAGCTTCATAAAAACCTCCTTAACAACTACAATAATTTAGTTTAAAGATATGCATTTAAATATGCGGAGTTTGATAAATAATATTTTTCCTGACATAAATTATCAGGCTTTTTTTGATAATTATTCATTGCCGAATCATCTTATTCTTAAAGATAGTTATTAAGGATAAATTTTATTACCTTTTCCGGTTGTTAAAAAAAAATAAATGGACCAAGGGTCCATTTATTTACATCTATATCGATTTTATTTTTTAGAAGTAGTATCCGTATCCTGAACCACCACCGTAGGACTGGCTCATCATGAAGCTGTTTAATCCTGCTGCGCCGCCTAGGTTGGTCATTCCTGGTCTATAATAATTAGATGCGCCTGAATTGTAACCTGTATTATAGCCACCGTAGCTGCTGCCACCGAACATTGAGCTGCCGCCGGACATCATTTGCATCATCATCATCATGAACATCATGAACATTTGCATTCCTTGCACTGATTCTTGTTCTTCTTTTTTGGATTCAATTTCATCTGTGCCTAATCTGCCATCTTCGTCTAAGTCTAGTGCCATCAGATCTTCGAAGCCTAATACACCATCGTTTCCTGCGAGATACTGTCCAAGTTCATTGAGTTGGTAGGTATCTTCTGCATCTTCATCGTCTGTTTCTACTTTTTCATATAATTTAGCGAATACATTGTCTATTGTTTTTGGAGTTGCGGCTAAGGTTGCCTGAGCTTCAGCTTTTGCTGCTTCAGCTTCTTTTGCTACCTGTTCTGCTGTTTTAGCTTTATCAATTGCTGCTGCTGCTTCAGCTTTTGCTGCTGCTGCTTCAGCTGCTGATTGTACTGCTGATTGTTGAGCTGTTGTTGCTTCAGCTTCAGCTTTTGTTACTGCATCTTGTGCTGCCTGGACTTTAGCTGCTGCTGCTGCTTCAGCTGCTGCTGCTGCTGCTTGTGCTGCTGCTGCTTTAGCTGCTGCTTCAGCTTCAGCTTTAGCTGCTGCTTGCTGTGCTGCTAGAGTCTGTGCTGTTGCTTGTGTCTGTGCTGCTGTTGCTGCTTGCTGTGCTGCAAGGGATTTTGCTTCAGCTTCCGCTGCTGCTTTAGCTGCGGCTTCTTGAGCTGCTTTTACGTCAGCTGCTGCTTGTGTTTGTGCTGCTGTAGCTGCTTGTTGTGCTGCTAGAGTTTTTGCTGCTGCATCAGCTGCTGCTTTAGCTGCTGCATCTTGTGCTGCTTTAACTTCTGCTGCTGCTTGTGTTTGTGCTGCTGTAGCTGCCTGTTGAGCTGCTAGAGCTTTTGCTTCAGCTTCAGCTGCTGCTTTAGCTGCTGCGTCTTGTGCTGCTTTAGTTTCAGCAGCTGCTTGTGTCTGTGCTGCTGTAGCTGCTTGTTGAGCTGCTAGAGCTTTTGCTTCAGCTTCAGCTGCTGCTTTAGCTGCTGCTTGTTGTGCTGCTTTAGTTTCTGCTGTTGCCTGTGTCTGTGCTAATATTGCTGCTTGCTCTGCTGCAAGAGCTTTAGCTGCTGCGTCTGCTTCTGCTTTAGCTGCTGCGTCTTGTGCTGCTTTAACGTCTGCTGCTGCCTGTGTCTGTGCTAATTTAGCTGCTTCAGCTGCTGCTTTTGCTTGTGCTTCAGCTTGTGCCTGTGCTAATGCTGCTGCTTGTTGTGTTGCAAGGGCTTTTGCTTCTGCTTCAGCTGTTGCTTTAGCTGCTGCTTCTTGAGCTGCTTTAGCTGCTGCTTCAGCTTGTGTCTGTGCTAATGCTGCTGCTTGTTGTGTTGCAAGGGCTTTTGCTTCTGCATCAGCTGCTGCTTTAGCTGCTGCATCTTGAGCTGCTTTAACTTCTGCTGCCGCTTGTGTCTGTGCTAATGCTGCTGCTTCAGTTGCTGCTTTTGCTTGTGCTTCAGCTTGTGCTTGTGCTTGTGCTGCTGCTTGTTGTGTTGCAAGGGCTTTTGCTTCAGCTTCGGCTGCTGTTTTAGCTGCTGCGTCCTGTGCTGCTTTAATTTCTGCTGCTGCTTGTTGTTGTGCTAATGCTGCTGCCTGTTCTGCTGCAAGAGTTTTTGCTGCTGCATCAGCTGCTGCTTTAGCTGCTGCATCTTGTGCTGCTTTTAATGTTTCTAATTGTGTTGCTAAAGCTGGATCTACTGTATTATTAGTTATATTTGTATTATTTACTGTATTATTTGTTACAACTGGTTCTTCTTTTTCTGCTACTGGTTCGCTAACTGTTGTAGTTACTGGTTTTACTTCTGCTACTGGTTCTGCTACTGGAGCTACTACTGGTTCTGCTACTGCAACTGGTTCTTCTTTAGCTACTATTGGTTCGATTATTGGAGTTACTACTGGTGTAATTACTGGTGTTGGTTCTGCTATAACTACTGGTTCTTCTTTTGCTACTACTGGTTCGATTGCTGGAGTTGCTACTGGTGTTGGTTCTACAACTGGTGCTGGTATTGGAACTACAACTGGAGTTGCAACTGGTTCTTCTTTAACTACTACTGGTTCTATAACTATTGGAGCAACTGGTTCTTCTTTTTTAGGTTCTATTACTGGTTCACTTACTATTGTTGCTACTGGTGTTGCTACTGGTGTTGCTTCTGCTACTGGAGCTGCTACTGGTTCGCTTACTGGAGCTACTACTGTTGCAACTGGTTCTGCTACTGGAATTACTGGTGCAGGTGCTACTATTGCAACTGGTTCTGCTACTGGAATTACTGGTGCAGGTGCTACTATTGCAACTGGTTCTTCTTTTGCTACTAGAGCTGGTTCTACAAATATATTTGTAAGAGAATTCATTTTTGCTTTTATTTGGCTTATTTCTTCAAGACTGAATAAATTGTCTCCATCTGTATCAAATGCTTTTAATTCGCTTAATGATATTAAATTATCATTTCCAGCAACGAATTTTCCTAGTTCGTTTAATTCGTATTTTGTACCATCTTCACTTTTTTCTGATGTATAAAAATTATTTAATAAATTTTTGGTACTTGTATCATCACTGCTCATCAGCTCTGCTAAATCTGTTGAACTGAAGAATATGCTTTCACCAAGGTTTGAATCTTTGTTCTGATCTAAGGAAAATTTATAACTTGCTGTGAATATTTGTAAAATTTGATCAATATTTAAGTTCATTGCGCTCTCCTTATTATTATATACCTATTATATACTTATTATATTAAAAACTTTTCGGTTTAGATAATTGCCTTTTTGTTAAAAATAAATTGCAAAAAAATCGCTGTATCTCAATACAGCATTGGCTTTTAAAAATTTAACAATTTCTTAACAATTTAAATTTTTTAGGAATTTTTTAGTAATTTTCATGGTTTTTATAAATATATAATATATATTTGCTCATATTAAAAATGGGTTAATCACCCATTTTTAATAGTATATATAGTTATTTTTTAGAAATAATTTCCGTACCCGCTGCCGAATGTCTGGTTCATCATGAAATTATTTAGACCTGCTGCACCGCCTAAATTAACCATTCCTGGTCTATAATTATTGGGGTTTACCTGATTTAAACCACCAGAGTTGCCGCCGCCAAATCCGCTCATCATAGATCCGAATCCACCGGACATCATTTGCATCATCATCATCATAAACATCATGAACATTTGCATTCCTTGCATTTCTTCTGTTTGCGCTTTACCAGCATCAATCTCGTCCTGGGATATTTCACCGTCTCCGTTTGTATCGAGTGCTGCAAGTTCTTCTATGGAAAGTATTCCGTCTTCTCCTGCAAGAGATTGTCCAAAAGCATTAAGTGTATTTGCCTGTGCAGACTGTTCAAAAAATTCTGCCATTAAATCGTTTAAATTTAACGCATTTGAGGAATTGTTGCTTTGTTGTGGTGGTTCATTGTATACAGGGGTATTATTAGTCTGGTATGTTTGGTTTTCCTTGGGCTCTACTTGTTCATTTTTTTGAACTTCTGCTGTAGCTGCTGGTTCAATTTTTGCAGGCTCTGCTTGTTCTATTTTTTCGGATTTTTTTTCTTCAGCTTTGTAAGCTTCTTTTTGCTTAATTTCCTTTTTTTCTTCTTCTTCTTTTTCTACCTCTTTATCATCTTCATTTGAATGCTTGGAAAATAATTCTTTATAATCCTGCTCAAAATTATAATTATTTGTGTAATTGTTTATAAAATTATTTGATTCCGAGCTAGAAACACTATTTGATACAGTTACATTATTTGAATTGTTTGTAATATTTTCTGCAGCTGGAGGTGTTTGTTCAGCTTGTTTAACTGGTTCAGCAGGGGCAGCTGGTTCGGGTGGTGGAGGAGTTGTATTTTTTTCTTCAATAGGTTCCTGTTTTGTTTGCACAGGTTTAGGCTCTTCATAGGAAGGTTGTTTTACTTCAACTTTTGGAGATTCAAATATTGATGTCTCTTCGTGCTTATGATGAGATTCTTTTTTATAGTCTTTACTTTCGTGCTTCTTACTGCTCTGAACATTATGTTTTCCATAGATACTAGAATCAAATTTTGTCATTTGATACCTCCACGAGTTACTAGTTACTATAATAAAAACCAAAATTATATACGTTTTGTCTATATTTTATAGCTATTTCAAAATTTAATTTTTTCTTAATATTTGTAATGACTGAAAAATAGCTGATTTTTTCTTTTTTATGGGGGCTGTGCTTCGCACAGCCCCCATAAAAGTGGGAGGGAGTGCCTTCGGCACTCCCTCCCACAAAAAATGATACAAATTTTTAAATTTATAAGTCACAATATGTCCACTACTTTAAATTTTTGTCCATGATATATTTATGTTATGAATAAAGGAAAAATAAGAGGTATCTTAGAAATGAAAGAAAAAATTCACCCTAAATACAAAAAAACTACAATTAACTGTGCATGTGGAAATGTAATTGAAACCGCTTCTACTGAAGAAGGAATGAAAGTTGAAATCTGCAATAACTGCCACCCATTCTTTACTGGAACACAAAAAATAATGGATACTGAAGGTAGAATTGAAAGATTCAAAAAACGTTACGCAGATGTCAAAAAGAAATAATGAGTTTCCTGTTGTTCACCTGATAAGTGAACCGAATAACGCTTTAAAAACAATATACCTTGCTTGCAGGACGTGTTATTCTGCTGACTACCCGGTTAATATCTGGGAAAAAGACATAAGCCAGGAAGCAATGCTGAAGCTGGTAAAAAAAGTATTGCAATCAGGTCATCACAGCACTATTGAACACTGCCAGTACGTTTTCACAATTAGCGGAGTTAGTAGGGCTTGTACGCACCAGCTAGTAAGACATCGTCATATGTCTTTTTCGCAAAAATCCCAGAGATATGTTACAGAAGAGGGACCTTTTGAGTACATTACACCGTCTACTATAATAAATGCCGGATTAACTGAAGATTATGACAAAATGATGCAGGATATTTCAGCCTTTTATGGAAAAATGATTGAGAAAGGCATCCCGGCAGAAGATGCAAGGTTTGTTTTGCCTAATGCAACTACCAGCACGCTTGTTGCTAGTTTAAACTTAAGGGAAATGATTCATCTTGCTAATTTGAGGTTATGTGTAAATGCCCAGCATGAAATCAGGAAACTTGTTGACAAAATGTGCAAGCTTATTGTGGAAAATGAGCCCTGGCTTAAAGAGTATCTTGTTCCCAAGTGCGAAAAGAATGGTTTTTGCGATGAAATAAAGAGTTGTGGGCGGCATCCTCAGAAGAAAGGGTAATAACTATGGAAGGAATGCTGGATAAAATTAGGAATATTGAAAAGAGTTACGTTGAGTTGGGAGAAAAGCTCAGCGATCCTGCTATTATTAAGGATTATGAGGAATTTAAAAAACTTTCAAAAGCCAGAAAGTCTATGGAAGAAAGCGTTGAAATCTATCATACGTGGCAGGCAGCCGTGAAGGCGAGAGATGATGCCCGGCAAATGATAAAAGCTGAAAGTGATCCTGAGATGAAAGGATTCCTTCAGGCTGAACTCGATGCGGCAGAAGCAAAAATTGAGCAGTGTGAAGAAAGAATGAAAGTATTACTCCTCCCACGTGATCCGAATGATGACAAGAACATTATGCTGGAAATCAGGGGAAGTGCAGGCGGAGATGAAGCAAACATCTTTGCTGCTGACCTGATGAGAATGTACCTTCGCTATGCAGAAAAACAGGGCTGGAAAACCGAAGTTCTCTCTCTTGCAGATGGAGAATCTGTTATTTCAATCCAGGGTGACGCTGTTTATAGCAGGCTTAAGTATGAATCCGGGGTTCACAGGGTTCAAAGAGTTCCTGTAACGGAATCCCAGGGAAGAATCCACACCAGCACGGCTACAGTAGCTGTTATGCCGGAGGTTGAGGATGTGGAAGTTGATATTAGGCCGGAAGACCTTGAAATTACTACTGCACGGTCCGGTGGAGCTGGCGGCCAGAATGTTAACAAGGTAGAAACCGCTGTAAGGATAGTTCATAAACCTACAGGATTAATGGTTTTTTGTACAGAAGAAAGAAGTCAGCTTAAGAACAAAGAAAGAGGAATGCAGATTTTAAAGGCAAAACTCTATGACATTGAAGTTCAAAAGCAAATGAAGGAAATAACCGACCTCAGAAGATCACAGGTCGGAACAGGCGACAGAAGTGAGCGGATCAGGACGTATAACTTCCCGCAGGGAAGATGTACTGACCATAGAATAGGTGAAAATTTTAACGTGTGGACAGTTGTTGAAGGGGAGTTAGACGACCTTATTGATGCGCTTGTTCAGGCAGACCAGAAGGCTAAACTCCAAAAACTGGCAGAAACAGTTTAATTAATAAAATGAATTTAAAACAAGAAGCTCTGCAAAAACTCATAAATGCCGGTATAGAACCAAATGAGGCTTCTATAGAAGTGGATTTATTGCTTGAAAAAGTATTTGGTTTTACAAAAAAAGATATTCTGCTTGCAAGGGAATTAAATTTTGATTCATCAAAATTTAATTCCCTTCTGGAAAAAAGGATAAATGAAAAAATCCCTGTTCAATATCTGATAAGTAGCGCATATTTTATGGGTGAAGAGTTTTATGTTGATGAAAACGTGCTTATTCCTCGCCCGGAAACCGAAATCCTTGTCGAAGAAGTAATTCGTCATTCTGAGCGCAGCGAAGAATCTAAAAAAATCATAGATATCGGCACTGGCTCAGGCTGTATTGCAATAATGCTCGCGAAAAAGCTTCCAAATGCTGAAATCACTGCCGCTGATATTTCAGAAAAAGCCCTAAATGTCGCTAAATTTAACGCTGAAAAGTTGGGAGTTTCACATAGAATCAATTTTATTGTTTCGGATATTTTTCAAAATATAGATGAAAAATTTGACATTATTGTGTCTAATCCCCCATATATTCCTCTTAAAGAAAAAGAAAACCTCCAGATAGAAGTTCAAAAACACGAACCTCCGCTTGCATTGTTTGTTGATGATGAGCAGGGGATTTCTTTTTATGAAAAATTGGCACACCAGACAACCCAGCATTTAACAAAACCAGGTTTGCTGGCTGTGGAAATTGGCTTTTCTCAGGAAAAGCCAATTAAAGATATTTTTATTAGATCAGGGTTTAAAAATATTGAAATTATCAAAGATATGTCCGGAATTGAAAGGGTTGTTACAGGGAAATTTTAATTAAAAAATCCAACTTCCTCAAGTTTCTCCCTAAAACCATTAAGTCCGGAGGCTTTAGCATAGTATGTTTCATCTTTGCCTTGCAGGGTTGCTGCTATTTTTCTGTTTTCTTCATCATCCAGGGAAGTTGTAAGCACAATTTTTGCCCGCCTCATACCTCCAGAACTTCTTCTTTCTTCTTCAAAACGTATTAGCTTCAAAATTTCCTGCCCGTTCATATCCGGAAGTATTATATCTATAAGTATTAAATCGTAAGCATTTCCGCTAAATAAAGCGTTATTATATATATCAATTGCGTCCTTGCCGGTAGTGGCATTGTCACAAGTTCCATAATGCTGGAGAAATGTCTTGAAAATATTGTATGATACATAATCATCTTCAATAATTAAGATTTTCACTATTTGCTCCTTAGTTTAGCTTTATTCCAAGTTCCAGTAATTTGTCTTGCAGCCCATCGAGTACAGGCGATTTTACATAATAGTTTTCGTAACCATATCTCAGCTTTTCCCTGAGTTTTCTATTTTCGTCATCATCCAGGGAAGTAGTAAGGACAATTTTTGCGCGCATCTCATCAGTAAATTTTCTGGCGTCTTCTTCTGCTCTTATTGAATCCAGAACTGTGTATCCATTCATATCAGGCAGTATTATATCAATTACTATTAAATCGTATGTGAGACCTTTATCAAGCGTTTCCCTGAATTTTTTCATTCCGTCAAATCCGGTTGTTACAGAGTCACAATCTCCATATTTCCCCAGATAAATGTTAAAAATAGAGTTAGCGCTATAATCATCTTCTATAATTAAGATTTTCATTTTATTCTCCTCTTTGTCAAAGGAAGGGTGAAAATAAAGTTTGCCCCTTTTCCTTCTTCACTTTCCACTGTTATTTTCCCGCCATGCATTTCTATAAATTCTTTGGTAATTGTTAGCCCTAATCCTGTACTGCCGGATTTTATCGAATAAGAGTTTTGTACTTGCTGGAATTTTTCAAATATTTTCTCGTGATATTCAGGTGCTATGCCTATTCCATCGTCCTTGATGGAAATTTCAATTATATCATTTTTTACAAATAAATTTAAGTCAATGTTTCCATTTTCCTTAGTAAATTTTATAGCGTTACTTAATAAATTATATAAAATCTGTAGGAATTTTCTCCTGTCCGCATTTAATTTGATTTTTTTATATAAACATTCAAATTTTAAATGGATGTCTTTTTTTTCAGCAAGGGGTTTAATTAAACCTATAGCTTCATCAATAGCATTTTTAACATCAAAAATTTCTATATTAAGTTCCATTTTTCCGGACTCAATTTTTGACAGGTCAAGTAAGTCATTAATCATGCCAAGTAGATGTATCCCGCTAGCATGAATGTCCTGAACATATTCAGCCTGTTTTTCATTCAATTGTCCAAAAATATTCATATCTAAGGCTTCGGAAAAACCTATAATGGCATTTAGCGGGGTTCTTAATTCATGGGACATGTTGGCTAAAAATTCATTCTTTATCCGGTCAGCCTCAAGAATTTTTTTGTTTTGTTCTTTTATAAGCTCCAGAGCTTTTGTTCTTTCTTTTATATTGTCTTTAAGTACATTTAGCTGCATTTTAAATACACTGCTTAATTCAGCGTCTTTTATTATATAAGATGCTGCAGATATTATTGCTTCAAGTATTTTTACATCTTCGTTGGAAAAAAATTCTTTATGACTGGTCAAAATTAAAAGACCGTATACCATTTCTCTTATAACGAGGGGCGTAGCAAGTATAGATTTTGTGTCTGCGCCAAAATCAAAACCCAGTTCCTCAGGTAGTGTAAAATTTGTATTCTCCAGGATGCTGGTGCGGTTTCTAATTGCTTTTGTAAGGTTTTTATCTTTATTGCTTAAATATTTTCGATATTTTTTGCTATCAAGCGTCTTTATATTTTCATTTATCCTGACAATAAGGGAATCGCCCTCAAGAAGTATAATAACGGCCTGATCGTAATGAACAAGCTTTTTAATTTCTTCAAGAAGCGCTGAAAAAATGTCTTTTTCTTCATCAGGCTGTTTATTTAATACGTACCTTATGGTTTCAAGAGTTTTAGTCAGCTTATAAGTATTCATAAAAAATATTATATAATATAAGGACGATTATTGAGAATGTCTTAAATGAAAATGATTGATGTACCTTTTAGATTACTTTTTTCAGTTGTTATAGGCTTTTTTGTCGGAAGGTTTATTGATAATATTCTGTCATTAGAGGTGCCGGTATTTACTATGATTTTTTCTGCATTGGGATTAGTTGGAGGGATATGGTCATGTATAAAAAGACTTTCATAAAAACTCCCCCCTGCCCAAAAATGCAAAAATAATATAGAATAAATTCGTATTGGGTTATTAATTTTTGGAGAAAAGTATGGACCTGGAACAATTTGAGAATATGGTAGAACCTGTAGTTCAGGAACAAAGCAGTAGTGAATTAAAGTTTGAAATAGAATCTTTTCTGAAACTTGCGGTAAAACAGGGCGTTTCAGATGTGCATCTCCGAGTAAACTCCGTGCCTGTTGTGCGAAAAGACGGGGTTATCATGAAAACCAAATATGATGTAATTAATGAGCAGACAATGGATAATATTTTAGGAATAATAGTTCCTTCAAAGCTCCAGCACAAGATAAAAACAAATTACGATTTTGATTTTTCAATAGAATTACCTGATATTGCAAGGTTCAGGGTTAATTTCTTTAAGGATTATGGCAGGGCTGGCCTTGTTATGAGGGTTGTGCCAATAGAAATTCCTTCTATTGAAGACCTTTACCTCCCGCCAACATTGCGTGATTTTTTAAATTATAATAATGGGCTTGTATTGATAACAGGGCCAACCGGAAGCGGAAAATCCACAACACTTGCAACTATTCTTGATTATTTAAATAATACACAGCAAAAACACGTATTAACATTGGAAGATCCTATTGAATTTATACACAGGAATAAAAAATCAATTTTTTCCCAGAGACAGCTTGGCAGTGATGCTGATAGTTTCCCTAATGCTATAAAATATTCTCTCAGGCAGGACCCGGATATTATACTTATTGGAGAAATGAGGGACAGAGAAACTATATTAAGCGCACTTAAAGCAGCGGAAACGGGACATCTTATATTCTCTACACTTCATACAACAGATGCTGTACAAACAATAAACAGAATAATAAATTCCTTTGAACCTCATGAAAGAGAATCAATAAGACTGCAACTGGCATCTGTATTAAGAGGAACAATCGCACAAAGGCTTTTAAAAAGAAAAGACAATAAAGGCAGGGTTCCTGCTACGGAAGTCCTTGTTGTGACGCCAGCGGCCAGGGATTATATTAATAAAAATGAAATAGAAAAAATATATGAACTTGTTAATGACGGTGGCACAACTGGCATGATGAGCATGAATCTTTCCATGCTAAAGCTGGCAAAGGCTAACCTTATTAATCCTGAAGTTGCAATAGAAGTTTCTAATAATCCAAATGAAATGAAACAAATGTTACAAGGCGTCTTCCACGGCACTCAGGGTAAAATTTAAAAGTTTTGAATTTCCTGATTAATATGATATTATTTACCATATTATAGATGGATGTTGAGGAGACAAAAAGGGGTTTAACCTTGAGCGAGACACAAACAAATTCTAATACAAGGAAAGCTTTGTCAAAAACACAATACACAAATATGGGAAAGTTAAGTTCTGATGCTGAAGAGAGCAAGGCAGATATGCGGCTTGGCTACAAAAAAACAAACTTAACAGGTTCTTTCAGTGTTACTTCCCAGGAAAAAAGCAAGTTAAACCTTGAAAAAACAATTGCAGCCGAACAAAAGATGATCAATGTTTCTAACCCAATTAGTTTGCCTGCAGGTTCAAAGGTTTCGGCAATAATGAATGAAATTCTTAATACAAGAACGTATATTGTTGAACAACTCTCTACAACATTTGAAAAGAAACTTGAAAAATTAGATGAGGCAATAGTTGAGCTGATTAGTTGTAAAACCGAAAATGAAAGGCTTAAAGGCAAAATAGACAACCTTACCAGGGAAAATTACAGGCTTAAAAAGGAAATAGAAAGCTTTAAGTCAATAATGCCGGGTATTTTTGTAAAAATAAAAAAAGATACAATTAATCTGTAAAACTTAATAATGGTAAAACCATGATTAATAAAATATACAAAATTGTCATAACAATTTTATTTTGGGTTCTCTTTTTTATGCCTTTAGCGGCTTTAGCAGAAGAAGGGACTTTTTTAATCAGGAATGTAATACCTGATAAAGCCGGAAAACTTCTGTTTATAGCCGGACAAAGAAATAGCAGTAAAGTTATTAGTTATAAAATTACAAAACTTACCAGTCCCAGTCGTCTGGTTGTGGATATTCAAAACGCAATCCTTCCGAATGAAATTGGGAAAAAATCAATTAATATTAATAATGCTAATTTCAAGGAAAGTGTTAGAATAGCGCAATTTTCAAATAATCCTAATATTGTAAGGTTGGTATTTACAGCGGATGCTGCGGGTACTCTGGATAAAATAAAAATTAATCCATACCAAAATAGCATTATATTTGAGTTTGAAAAAGTTGAAGTCGTTAATTTATCTACTCCTTCAATATATCGGGACAGAGAGAGCGAAAGCACAACTGTGCAAGAAATAAATTTAGAAAAATTTGAACCGGATAATAAAGCAGCAGTCCTTGAAGAAATAAAGCTAAAAGTACAGAATAACTTAGTTGTAAAAAATATTGAGCAGTATAATAATCGTATTTTGTTTTCAGGGTCAGGGATAATCTCTATTTCAGAACCGTTTGTGCTTGAAGCCCCTAATAGGGTAATTTTTGATATAACTGATGCTGTGCTGGATTCAGTTGATTTAATACGTACTTTTACCCTTGATAATAATGATAACGTCAGGATAGCCCAGTTTGACGCAAAAACAGTCAGAATAGTGATAGAAAGCTCTAAGCCTGATCAGTACACTTATGTTGTTTCACCTGATCTGCAATCTATTGTGATTTCACCGAAAAATGAGTTAGCTTTTGCTGAGTTTCCCGATAACGTTGGTACAGGAGAAGTTCAGGAAATAAAAATTATTAAGGATAATGATTTATCTACCCAGATAATACTGGTGTGCGCAAAGCCAATAATTCATAATATCCAGCGCCTTTATTCACCAGATAAAATACAATTGAATATGTACAATATTCAAAAGCCAAGTGAAGAATTAATTAAAAATCTTGGAAAAACGCCGCAGTTCCACGGACTGGAAGTTGATAATACCTGCTGGAATATTCCCGTAAATAGGTCCACAATTGTAGAATCAAAGCTGAGTCTTGATGGAAGGGTATTAAGAATCTCTTTAAAAGATAATACAGCAGTTCCGTTAATTGATTTGAGCAAGTATAAAGCTAAAGTTGTCATTGATCCTGGACATGGAGGATATGAACCTGGCGCACACTATAACGGTATTTATGAAAAGGATATAACGCTGGATGTATCAAAAAGGGTGAAAAAATATTTGGAAGAGCTTGGATTTTATGTGGTTATGACCAGGGAAACCGATAAAACCGTTTCACTCCAGGAAAGAGTTGCTATTACAAACAGGGAACACCCTGATGTTTTCCTGAGTATTCATGTAAATGCTTCCGAGAATAGTGCCATAAAAGGATTAGAAACCCACTGGTA
Organism: Candidatus Melainabacteria bacterium GWF2_37_15; assembly: GCA_001784565.1. Classification (GTDB taxonomy): domain Bacteria; phylum Cyanobacteriota; class Vampirovibrionia; order Gastranaerophilales; family UBA9971; genus GWF2-37-15. The sequence continues at coordinate 12,522 of MFRL01000048.1, read as the reverse complement.
TACTCTTCAAAGTAAATCTTTTGCGCTGCATGTCCAGAATCAAATGGCCAATAATATTACTACACCTGATCGCGGTATTAAAAATTCCAGATTTTATGTCATACACCATACGAATACCCCTGCTGTGTTGGCCGAGATAGGTTACATGTCAAATGCAACTGAAATGTATCAGCTTATGACGGAAGAAAGACGGGAAGCTACTGCAAAAGGACTTGTCAGTGGTTTAGTAAATTATATTAAATCCAAAAATCCTCAAACTAACCCTACAGGCAGGAAAAAGCTCTAATTAGGCTCCTTGTGTAAGCTGCTCATTAATTTTATTTTTAGCTTTCTTTGCATGTTTATAAATTTGTCTTCCTGCTACATCTATGCCAATACCTGATAAAAGGCCTATAATCATACCGGATGGACCGTTAATACTTCTGGCCATCGTTATGAGCCAGACCCCAATACCGCCTGCTATGCCTACCCCTCCACCTTTTACGAAATTGTCACTCTTTTCTTCGGCGGTTTTACCTTTTAAGGTGTTTTTAGTCAGTATCCCACCGGCAATAATGGGAATGAGGATTTCGCAAATTCCGGCACCCAGCTCCAGGTCACGTATTCTACCGCCGTGATCGTCTATTATAAATTTCTTTGCCTGCTCATATTTTTTTACAAGCGGGTCGTCCGCATTCTTTTCTCTAAGAACTTTTATTGCTTTACCTATATGAGTTTCATCAACAGTTTCTTCCAGTTTTTTAGCAATTTCCTTCCATTCGCTCATTACTACATCATCACCTTTTTTAATCCTACCCCAGAGGTTGCTGAAACCTTCTTTTAAATCTGAGAAATAACTCCGGCTAATATTGTCTGCAAGCCCCTTAGCCTTTTTCTCTATTATTTCAGTTATCTGTGCAACATCTTCATTCACTTTAGCAGCATCAATCTTTAATCCTTTCTCCTTTAATTCTTTCCCCAGGCTTTGTAACTTATTATTTGTAGTCCTTTTAGGGAAATGTCTGGAAAATTTACTTAGCTCTGCTAATTTTTGTCCTGGCCAGCTTAACTTATTAAGAATTTTCAAAAGAGAAAAATCCTTGATTTTATCAGCACTAAAGTACATATCCAGCCCTTGCAAAAGTCTTTTTTTAACAGAATCAAGGCCGGAAAGTGTTTTCTCAACAGATTCTTTCTTTTTTAAAGCTTTAATACTTTCCCTGATCCCTGCTATTCTTCCTCTTCCTACAACAATTCCCGCACCGCCAAGAAGCAATGTGACTCCGCCTGCTAATGTGAATTTAAAAGCTTTGCTGTGTGTGTCTTTTACGTCTCTTTTGTATTTTTGCCACCTGGTAGTATAAACATCATGCTCGTCTTGTTTTGTGGGATTTATTGTTTTTGCATAGTTATTACCAAGAACAGGGGCAAAAAGCTCTTTATTCCTGTTATCACAATTTATTCTATTTAGAATAGTGTTTTCCATTAGATGCCATAGCCTGCTGTTGCTTTATCAATTTTATTAAGAACATTATTTAATCTTGCTACCGTTTCGGGTGAATTATTGCTTATAGGCGTAGGTTCAGCATAGTAGCTTGCCTTTGCCTGTTGCTGAGTTGGTAATAAACCGCTTGCACCTGTCGGTGCAGGGGTTTTCTTATTGTTAATATATTGTGTTACAAGTGGCGGCGCCGGGGTATTGTTTATGTTACTTTCAGGAGGTTTATTGGTTTCCTGCTTTCCTTTTTCTGCTTCCATTTTCTCTTTTTGCTCTGCTTCAATGGTTTTTTGGGGCTTACCAAAGATTTTATGGGAAAACCTAGTTGCCAGTGAACCAACAATAGTTGAAAGAATTGCAAACCCTACAAGTCTAATTGAACCGCCTGCAAAGCGTTTAAATTTTCCGGGATTTCCTTGTAGACCTACACTAAGGAATTCACCTACTTTTTTGAGAGGCCATCCCAATTTCCCTTTTAATTTTTTTAAGCCACCCAGAGGGCCGTAAATAAATTGAAATGTTTTGTTAAACACAGCAAATGGGACAACATCTCCAAAGAAACCTTCCATAAAGGTGGAAAGTTTATCGCCTTTTTCAGCTTCTGTTGTTGCTTTTATAGTATTACCAAGGGCCAAAGCAGCAAAAAGGGACATGGCAGGACCCATAATACGGGTGAACCCACTACCGGATTTAAGAAAATGTAAATTAAAATAATTATTGAATTGTGTATACAAACCCCTCAGCGTTTTTGAAAAGACTGTTCCTGCTGGTACCACTCCATTTTTAATTCCGCTTGCAGTCCTAATCTGACTATCAATATTGATAAGCTTATCAGGAAGCCTGTTATTAAAAAAGCCTTTTAATTTCTCATAAGCCTTGTGCCATGGAAGTCCATCTTTAAACTCTTTTTCAAGAGAACTAAGTTTATTTAAAGTTGTTGTATCACCTGCTTTTTTTGTAACGTTAAGCGCCATGGTAATATAGGATTCCATCATCTGGCCAACCAATGCCCTGCTTTGTGATTTAGCCATAGCCATCTTTGGCTGGACATCATTCCAGTGGTTTTTAAAATATTTAAATGGTTTAGCAAGCGTATTTAAAAATGAGTTGTCGGTAACAGTGCCCCATCCTCTTTTAATAGCGGCATCAGCATTTTTTAAAGATGGTTTTTGATCAATATTTTCTATAAAGTTATTAAGCCTATCATTATTAGTAAGGAAATTATTAGTTAAATACGATGCACCCAATAAAATTGCGCCATAAATCGGGCCTAAATACCCTTTTTCTTTTTTCACATCACCAACAACCCTGGTGGCAGGGTTATCTTTTATGTGCTCTTTTACCGGTATAGCGCCCGGATTATACAGGGATTGCGCCGGTATGGCTCCATAGTATGGTATTGTAGTTAAATCCCGCATTCGTGTATATACTTCCTAAAAAGCTTCCTATATATATTAAGTTATTTTGTCTGCTAAAATTGCCTATTTTTACTTTTAATTTAATTTTTTTTAAAGCAGCGGCGCAGGACACATTTTTTGTTTTATTTTCAGGTTAGCTTTGACGTATAAGTTAATTTTAAGGGGGAAACTGGCCGCTTCGCGGCCAGTTTCCCCCTTAAAAAACCTTTTTAACGCCTGCGATTTTTTAGTCATTTTTAATAAAAAATTTTATACCTTCCACTGCTTCATGAATCTTTTTGTTCATTTTTTCATTAAAAAAAGCTTCATTCTTTTTAACTGATTTTATATCAGCTATAGACAACATTGTTTGCAGGTCTAACAGCAGCGGATCTTTGTAAATCGCTGCCAGCTCCTCGAATGGGAACGACACCTTCCCTGATCCAATAAGCCCGAGTATTTGATGGTAATTTATAAGTAAATAAACCCTGTTTGTAAAATTTTCAGTAAAACCAAGCTTGTAAAGGATTTCCCCGGATTTTTTTGCTCCTCTGTAGGGGTGTTCCGGGTCAACCTCGTTTTCTTTCTTTTCTATATCGTGTAAAAGTGCTGCGTATAACAGTACCAGCCTGTCAAACTCCTTTAACTCTCCAAAAGTTTTAAATTCCCGAATTTTTTTTATTACGTGTAAAGTATGAATATCAAGGGTATAGTCGTGAATATTATGCTGTTTGCACTCTAATAATCTTGCCCATTCCGGTATATTTTCAACTATTAGCTTTATAAGTTTATCATCGCCCTGTTTTATATCAAGGAGGGCATCGTTAAGTTTTTGTATATTGGCATTGATAAGGCTTGTCATTAATAAATTATAACAAAAACATCATTACAAACCGTAACATTTCGCTTCAAAATCTTTAAGGCGTGCGGCAATCAAACCGATTAACTTAATATGATTACACTTGATGCAAATATTACATTAAACTCATCGTCACCTTCTTTTCTACACTTGTTGTCCAAGCTGAGAAGGAGATACGGGAGTTCAGCTGAGAGTGTGAACACTAATGAGCAGGCCGGTAAAACAAACGGTACTGAGCAGACTAATAATTGTGAACAAACAGACCAGGTAGGTAATGTAACAGTAGCGGATAACCTTGATTTTGCGCAGTTAATCGAAGATTTAAGGCTTAATGTATCAGAAAACAGGTTTGCATTATTGCTGTTGCTTCCCCGCTCAGAACTTTTTGAAATGCTGCAACTGCTCGGCAAAGACCAACTTTTAAACGGTCTTAAATTCTTTTCAAAAGAAAAATTAATGGCTTTAATTGGTGGGTTACCTAAGGAAGACCTGCTTAAAATGCTTTTTACAATGTTCACAAATCCAAACCAGTTAATAGAAAATTTACCAACCAAGGAACTCTATCATTTCTTAAGAAGCGATAAAATCGACAAAGGGCAGTTTATGAAGACATTTGAGCTGATGCCCAAAGAAAATTTGTCTACTATTGCCGGTTACCTGACAAAGAAAAACTGCGACAAAATGGACAAGCGGGAGCTTTTACACACAATTAAGCAATTTGAAAAGTTTCATTTAGTAGACGGAATGAGAAAACTTGATGAAAAGAGCCTTCGTAACTTTGTGACTACTTTGACAGAATCTAATCCAAAGCTCTATAGTGAATTTTCCCATCTCGCACTTTTCAACGTTGCTGATAGGTTTGCAAGAACTGATCTTATTGAATCAATGATGAATATTGATGATTCCAAAATTATGAATATGCTCTCCGAGCTTCCTGATAAATTGCTTGCGCTTACAGTTTCACAGATAGACCCGCAGGTTTTTGCAGCATTACTTTTAAATAATTATCAGGATCTTTTAACTGATCTGGTTACCGGCTGAAAAATTAACTCTAAATCGTCATCCTGAACTTGTTTCAAGATCTATCCAGCGGGGAATAAATGCATTAATCTCTCAAGTTGTCATTCTGAGGAGCGAAGCGACGTGAGAATCTTTCGAGCTTAGTGGTTTAAAAACAATTTAAATTGTAATATTAACAATTGTTAAATTTTCTTGTTTTGAATGTCAACTTTTTCTTTCACGGTTTTTGTATGAATAGTGGAAATGCAAATTTTAAGGAGAGAAAAAAATGAATAATTCAATTCAGTTTAGCCCAAAACAAGTTAGTTTTTCCGGTGCAGACCTTACTACAGCGCAAAAAGTAGTTAAAACAATAGTTAGAGATATTCCACCTGCTGTTGCTGGGGGTGTTACACATTTGACTACAGGTAGTGTGCAGGATGGATTTATTGCTGCAGGCCTAATAAAAGCCCTAACAAGTACTTTGGGTTTTGGTAAGCAATTGTACAATCACGAGTGGAAAAAACCATTTGGCTTTATGAGCTATACAAATCCTTATAGAACATTATTGGATGGAACATTGGCAAAAGCGGCTAATAAGTGTGATCAATTTATCAAAAAATGGTTTTAAGGGCTTTAGCCCACGCGGCAATTAACTAGCCACGACGCCCCAAATATGGTATAATAGCATTGATAGCTTTTATATCACTGCACAATTTCTGAAAATCAGAAATAAAATCAGAAGAAAATTAAAAAAAGTGTAAAAAAGTGTAAAAAAGTGAACTTTGGAAAATCAGAAATTGCCAAGATGCAGACAAGGTAAAGGTTTTTGCCAAAGACAGTAAAGCGGCAAAATTTAATTAAATCTCTGGTTTTATCCTTAAAACTCCACTTTTTTGCATAAAATTACACTTTTTTCACATTATTTTGGCCTGTTTCATCAAATTATGTACACTGATTTTTCCGATAATCGGAAGTTCTGGCAACAGGCTAGTGATTATTGAAACATAACTGGATTTGAAAATATCCATGGCCTGTTTTTGTGATAAGCCTCAAATCGGTATTTTCCGGGTAATAATCCTTTAAACTCCAGCGTTTTTGCTTTTTTCTCCAGAATTAAATCCCCATTTCTGAATAATTTTATTTTGGCTTTTTGGGGAAGGTTAATGAATAGTTCTTTATGTTCATTTATTGTAAAGCTTAAGTCGTCATTGCTGTTTTTGTTCCAGATGCGGTTTACTATAATGTTACTGCCGGATTTAAGGGCATCCAAAACCTGTTTTTTAGCTTCATTAATATCTTGAGATAGTTTTTTATCCAGATAAAGATAGTTTGTAATGGTTTTAAAAGTGTCATGGTAGGGAAAAATCTTGAAAAAGCCGAAGTTAAAGGCATGGGTATCAAGCCCGCCTATTGCGGTTATAATTTCAGGAGTTTCGTTGTTTAATTCATCCCACCATTTCATGGTGTTGGGGGTAGGGCCTTTAATTATTTTATGCCTGGCGAGCGCGCAATATACGGATACGCGCGCATTGTAATGATCTATCCAGTCAGATGTGAAATTCCAGATTTCAAGTCCGTTAAATCCCCTGATAGTCCAGTCCTGCCATCTTAAAGGACGATATTTATTTTTGCGGGTAGTACTTTCATCGGGATGGGCAATAAAGCCAATCCCTCCCTGGGATTTAACATTTTTAATAATTTCTTCCGAAGGTAAATCAACAGGGATTTCTTCACTTATTCCTAGTGCGAGGTAGTGGTTGCAGTTATCAGGACTTATTTCGTTACCGATAATTACAGCCACACCGTCATACCAGCCTTCTTCCCCATTGTGTAAACTGGAAAGCGTATTATGGTCAGTTATAATTATCCAGTCTAGCCCGGCTTTTTTAGCATCTTTTGCGATTTCTTCAATTGTACCTGTGCCGTCAGAATAAATTGAATGCAAATGCACGGCACCTTTGCTTATATGTTTCATACTTTAATATATGATCTAGCCCCTTCAAACATGGCGTTAAGTAATGCTGCATTTGATATTATATCAAATCCACCTGCAATAAGATATTGCTGAATTCTTGAACGCCAATAGGGATATATTTCGCTAGCCGGAACATTGAGGACTTCACAAATTGAATAAAGGTTATTCCAATCAAGAGGTAAGGGTAAGGCTTCACGCCAAAGGTCAACTATTTCAACCCTTCTTGTTCTCTGAAATTTCCTGATAAAATCCAGATTAGATAATCCTGCTTCTTTTTGTTTATCTTTAAGGAACTCAATTCCTGGGTCAATGAGTTTTGGCTCAATAGCTACTCTGTATTCCGGGAAATCATGCGGAGAAATCCCCATTACTACAGCAATTCTTTCAATTGTTGTAGTTCTGGTAGAAAATGGCACATTAAGGTCTATGAGGCTGTATACGTATGATAGAGTTACTCCAATCATTTCCGCAAAATCTTTTTTATGCAGGTTATTCTTTTCAAGGAATTCTACGAGTCTTTCACTGCTGCTACTAACAGCGACCCGGGTTTCCTGTTCTTTCTCTGCCACTATATTTATCCTCCTGTTATTGTATAAAATAGTATTACATTACTTTCTTCAATGTTTAAATTAGATAGTTGAGTAAATAAAATATATAATATGAATGAAATATGGGATAAAAAGTTATGGGTAAATAAGTGAAAGTAGATAGGAAATATGATATATTGATATTACTATGAGCGTACCTAAGGAAAAATTACATAAACTTGTAGACCTTATTCCTGAAGAGGACAATGAGGAAGTTGTCACATATCTTGAAAACTATATTAATAAGAAACAAAAAAAGAATGAATTTGATCCTACTCAATACATAGGAATTTTAGCTGATCTTGATATTGATGTAGAAGAAGAATGCAAAAAAATGAGGGATGAGTGGGAAGAGAGGGAAAATAGGGAATGGGATTGTCAAAATTCGTCATGCTGAACTTGTTTCAGCATCTTATTAACAAACAACAAAAAGTGTCATCCTGAGCGAATCGAAGGATCTTATAAACCCTCATTGGAAAGATTCTTCGGGCTAAAGCCCTCAGAATGACGTTTTGCGTTAGCAAGACCCTGAAACAAGTTCAGGGTGACGATTAAGGAGAATAATTAGTTTGTTACTAATCGCAGGACTAGGAAACCCGGGACAAAAATACAAAGGAACCCGCCATAATATAGGGTTTATGATAACAGGCAATCTGGCTGAAAAGCATGGCATTATCGGCAGTTTTTCATCAAAATTTAATGCGATTGTGGGCAAGGGAAAAATAAAAGACACAGAAGTCCTCATTGTTCAGCCGCAAACCTATATGAACCTCTCAGGCCAGGCTATATCAGCTGTATTGAACTGGTACAGGCTGGATATTAGTAATTTATTTGTAGTTTTTGATGATGTAACCCTTGATTTTGGAAAAATGAGATTCAGGCCGTCGGGTACTGCCGGCAGCCATAATGGTATAAAGTCGATAATTGAGAGGTGTGGAAGTGAAAACTTCTCAAGGCTGAAAGTCGGCATAGGGCCAAATCCTGGTGAGCATTTATGGGCAAGCTATGTGCTTCAGCCTTTTTCTGCGCAAGAAAAGGAACACCTCCCAAAAATAACCGATGTTTGCACCGAAGCTGTAGAATATTATCTTGAAAACGGAATGGCTTTTGCGAGTAATAAATATAATGGTTTAAATATTCTTGAAGAAGTAGGACAAAAAGACAATTAAATAAATTACAAAGGCCTTATAATTGCTTGCATGATAAGAAAAGCAATTAAATCTGACATTGAAAAAATTAAATCTCATATTGAGGAATTTAATCTTGATTCCGAGGATATGGATCATGAAAAATTCTATGTATTTGAATATGGCGGTATTGTAGCGGGGTTTGGCAGGTATAAAAATTACGGAAATTATTGCGAAATAGCAACTATCGGTGTTTTAAAACCGTTTAGAAACCGTGGAATCGGTAAAACCATAGTAAACCAGCTTATAAAATCAGTCCCCTTCGAAGAAATCTGGTTAACTACAGTAATCCCTGACTTTTTCAAGAAATTTGGTTTTAAAAAAAGCCAGAATGTGCCGGAAGAGCTTTTACAAAAAACCCGCAGGATATGTGAGAAATTTGAAAAATCCGAGGAATTTTCAGTATTTATGAAACTGAAAAAACAAACATAACTATTAAATTATTAAACAATGTTAATGTTAGATATTTAATTTTTTTAAAAATCTGATAAAATAATATTAATAATTAAAATCTTAATAATATCTCTACGGAACAACAAAGAACAAACAACTTATGACAACTCGTAAAATACATAACAGGTATAACAATAAAAATAATTACTACCGGCTATAATTTATATAACCAATTATGGCCGGTATGTTATTTTCTGTTTATAATTTATTAAGAACGGCAAAAACGAAAGGAGGCACCACGCCGGCGTACATCTTTAAAACTCACAACAACACAACTTTATTATTTATTTTAGGTTAACAAACAAAAGGAAAACAATAGGAAAAACATTATGACAAACTACGACAACATAGTATTACAATGCGCAGACTGTGGCGCTGAATTTGAATTTACCCAGGAAGAACAGGAATTTTACGGAGAAAAAGGTTACTCACAACCTAAAAGATGTGGATCCTGCCGTTCAAAAAACAGAGCAAGAAAAAATGACAGAAGAGGCGGCGGTGGCGGCGGAAGACCCCAAGTAAGGCATGAAGTGACATGCTCTGCCTGCGGAATCAGAACAACTGTACCTTTCAAGCCAACAAATGACAGACCGGTATATTGTCCTGACTGTTACAGAAAAGACCAATAAAATCAAAAAAAATTGAATAACGAAAAATTCTGTGAATTTCATAAAAATACAACTACAAGATTGAGCTGTATTAGTTGTGGTAAAGCTATTTGTCCGAAATGCATGGTCCAGTCACCTGTTGGATATAAGTGCCCGGACTGTGCAAGGACAAAGCCCACACACGTTGAGGAAATAACCTTAAAGCAGTATGTAATCGGCGGGCTTGTTGGCCTAATTGTCGGAGCAGGCACAGGTTATGTTTGGTATAACCTGAGTATGTACGGTGCGCTTATAAGTTTACTGGTTGCATATGCTGTTGGTTATTGTATTTCTAAGGCTATTTCGTTTTCCATTGGAAATAAGCTAGGTATAAAAATACAGCTTTTTGCCGGAATAATTACTATAATTAGCTTGATTTATAACCCCATCATTATTGCAGGGTATATTATGCAGGGAATTTTCCCTAATGTGGCATCTGTAGTTTTAGCTATGTCCATATGGTGTACTTCCTGTATAATAAAGCTACTGGCGGTAGTAATTGCTATATGGGCGGCAATAAGGCATTTTAGGTTATAGAAATATTATAATTTTTGAGGGTGGTCGGCGAAGCCGACCACCCTCAAAAATAGTAGTGGCCGCCTCTGGCGGCCACTACTATCCAAAATTTAAAAATTAAAATTTATAAGTTAAAATATAATCAGTACGTTTTTATATTTATATTATAATCAATAATACATGGAGAGGTGTCCGAGCGGTTGAAGGTGCAGTCCTGGAAAGACTGTGTGCCCAAAAGGCACCGAGGGTTCGAATCCCTCCCTCTCCGAGCTAAAATCCTCGTAGCAAGAGTTTACGGGTTTTTAATAAGTATAATCCCCGCCACTGGTGGGGATTGCGTTTATTGTATATTAAAAAGAGTTCTTTTTAGGCGGTTTTGGTTTAAAATTCATGAAAAATTTTTACAAATTTCTCAGATTAAATTTTTCGTGGTGCCTTTTCTCTTTTTTATAATAAGTAAGGTTTATAAACACCAAACAGGAACAGAATATATTTCTCTGGTTAATGGCAGATAATCTGAAGTTAGGCAGATGACTGCACCGCTCGCTATTTGTATATTTAATTTATTAAGTATCGAAAAGTTCTTAGCTGCAGTTTTATCGGGACTTGCTGTTTTTTTAAATTCCAGAGGGTAGAGTTTTCCGTTTTGACTTATTAATAAATCAATTTCTTTTTTATCCTTGTCCCTATAAAAATAAAATTGTGGTTGTTTACCAGAATGCCAATATGATTTCAATAATTCACTCATTATGTAAGTTTCAAGAATAGCACCTGACATTGCTCCTGCTTCCAATGCTTCCTGAGTTGACCATTGTGTTAAGTAAGAACATAAGCCCGTATCAAGAAAGTATAACTTGGGTGATTTTATAAGTCTTTTTGTCACATTAGTATGGTAGGGTTCAAGTAAGTATATGAGTCCTGAAGCTTCTAGAATAGAGAGCCAAGATTTTGCTGTATTTGAAGAAATATCTGCATCCCTTGCCATATCAGCATAATTGATCAGTTGGCCTGTCCTTGCAGCTGCTGAACGTAAAAATTTAAGGAAGGATTTTTCATCTTCGATTTGAGTAATCTGCCTGACATCTCGCTGTAAATATGTTTGAATATATGAGCTGTAGAATATATTATGGTCCATCTCCTTGTTCAGAACAATGGCTGGAAACGATCCTCTCCAAATAGCTTCATAAATTTGCATCAAACTTTTTGGAACTGATGACTTGCACCGAGTTTCAATGTGTTCGGGGTCAGGAAGGAACGGATCAACATCGGTGTTATGATTCTTTTCTGATTGTGAAAATCCTTGAAGTTTAAGGATTCCAACTCTACCGGCCAGGGATTCAGTTATATTCTGCATAAGGTGAAACTGTTGAGATCCCGTGAGCCAAAAAGCTCCCGGCTGTTTGTTTTTATCCACGCTCATTTTAATATAAGGGAATAATTGCGGTGCATATTGAATTTCATCAATAAGAACGGGTGGTTTAAAACGCTCTAAAAACAAAGCAGGATCTTCCTGAGCAAGCGATCGAATGATCGGATCATCAAGAGTAACATACTTTCTTTCATCAGGTTCTAAATGTTGTAAAAGAGTAGTTTTACCAACTTGCCTCGGACCTGTTAATAATAAAACCGGAAACGTACCGGATATTTTTTTTAAGTGTTTTGCAAGTGTTCTTTTTAAATACATTTTAAATCACGGCCAATATTAAATACAATTTCATATTAGCCGATACTTTAAATTTTATCAACTTAATTAACTTGAGTCGCCAATTAATTTAAAAAATCGAAAATGAAACAAAATTAAAATAAAAACCTCCTCATGAGTATTCAAAGCTTAAGAGGAGGTTAAAAATGAATAATATTGAATTAATTACATCTGTATATGTGTTAATAGATGACGCAATTAAACAAATAAAGTTCAAACCTAAACCAGGTCCAGTGGCTAATTTATCAAATTCAGAACTTTTTACCATAATGCTGGTAAGACCAATGATAATGCCTTTTTGTGACTTTAAAAGATTTTACAATATGTTTAAATCAAACTATCTTGATCTTTTTCCAAAGCTGCCAAGCTATAAGAGATTTTTAAAATTGTACAATTCAAATACGGATAATCTTTTACGGCTAATGAAAATACTTGCAAACCCTGATGACTTTGGTTTTGTTGTTGATGGAACAACAATAAGCACTATATTGTTTAAGCTATCTGATAACAGACTTTACTTCCAGTGAGTTTCAAACTATAAAGAAGAAAAGGGATGAGAAGAATAGCGAATTAATTGAGATAGATAAAGCAAATCAATTTATTAATAATCAATATTTTGATAAATTAAATAATTTGGTAGTGGTTAAATTTCAAGTGATAAATTGTAATGGATAATAAATATATGTGTAATAAGGTCATGCCAGAAGTCAGACTTTGAAA
>MFRL01000047.1 GCA_001784565.1 Candidatus Melainabacteria bacterium GWF2_37_15 | reverse complement strand
TGTAGGTTTTGATAACGATGACATAAATATTTTTAAAAGACAGATTGAATTTATCCAAAATAGCGGGGTTGTCGTTGCAATGGTAGGACTTTTGAACGCATTGCCGGGAACGAGACTATATCAAAGATTACAAAAGGAGAACAGGCTTTTAACCCAAAGTTCGGGGAACAATACTGATTTTTCCATAAATTTTATTCCAAAAATTGACACGAATGTCCTTATAGATGGTTATAGAGAAATAGTAAAAACCGTATATTCCAGTAAGGAATACTATGAAAGGGTTCTTACTTTTATAAAAAACTATAATAGCCAGATAAATGAAAATATGAACTTGATCCATTTTTATGCGTTATTTAAATCAATAATTTATATGGGAATACTTGATCAAAGCAGGTTTTACTACTGGAGAACCTTTTTTATCAGCCTTTTTAAATATCCTAAAGCATTCTCAAGATTTGTGGCTACGTCTATCTATTACGCGCATTTTAAACGTGTTTTCGTTAATTGTGTAAAATAAAAATATTACGAAATGTAAAATAAAATTCAAATTATAACAACTCGCAATTTTTTTTGTTTTTATATTTATAAGAGGAATTGGAAAACAGTTTTATTTGGTTGAAGGAGAAACTAACAGTTATAAAAATAAGGAATATTGGTAATTAATGAGGAGGAGATGTTATGTGGCCAAGTAGTTATGTGCAAAATCAGCATGTTGTGGGAAATCAGTCGTTGTACAATACGGCTTATAATCCTTTTTATTCAAACACCCCAAGTATTTTCGACGCTCTTTTAATGTTGAGTCAGCAGCTTCAGTTGCAAAAAACAGAAACAACACAACCAACACAACCAATATGGCAAAAAATAGAGCAAACTCAGTCCGCATTCGGAATGAGCCAGGAAATTGGGCCAAATGGTATGAAGCAGGAAATGTATTCTGCATATCAACATCAAGAATTGGAAACAGCACCAGTTGTAGTAGAAGACGAAGTGGTAGTTTCGGAACCACCATCCCCACCTCCTGCACCAGAACCACCATCACCACCCCCACCACCGCCATCACCAACTGAAATGACTGATGAGCAACTAACTCAGGCATGGGTGGATGCAGGTAGCGTTCCGAATGATGATCTGGGTGATGCACTCCACGATAGAGGCTTGGCAGACCCTTACGAAGTCGATATTGACGGAAAGAAATACATGTTCGTTTCTGACAAGAATGATAATAAAAAAGCAGACGATCAAAATGAAATTTTAGGGATTAATGATACTAAAGATAACCTTTTCGCAGGAATGAAATCCCTTGACTTAAATCAAGACGGTAAAGTTACCGCTGAAGAAATGGCTACATCGAAAGTATTATTAAATGAAGTAGTTAACGGTCAGCTTACAAATAATCTTTATGACCTTAGTAACATTGATGGACTTGATTTAAGTACATTTAATGCAGTTGACAATAAAAATGCAACAGGAACGTTTGGAACATTTGATCTTGCCCTTAAAAATGGACGTACAGCTAAAGGTACAGAAACCTTTGAAGATCAGAAATATTTCGAAAGGTTATTAGCAACAGCATAGATTATTGTAGGGATATTATAAAAAGCTTTAGGGTGCGCCGCGGCGCACCCTATTGTGCTGTGTAGTTAAAAGCATTGTTTTTATATTGTGTATAATAAATTATGGTAAATATCCCCGCATAACACGTAAGTGGTTTTAACTACTTTGGGTTTTTGTTTTTTACCCAAATACTATAAACATATTAACAATTCATAAAATTGTCTAGCCATTATAAAAATATGGTATATAATAAAATATACTTAGGGGCGGAACGGAGCGCCAACTCCATTCCCTTACGAGCCCAGTTTAAGAAATGAAGTTAAGAATAACTCTTATGGAAAGTACTAGAAAATCTAGTACTTTTTCCGTTATCCTATAAAATCTTTCTCGGCTGCCCCTATCATGGTCATCCATAATAGGTTTCCCTCGATGCGGCTGTTGTAAAAATGCAGATTACGCCGCAATAACCCACAGTAAGGCCTTTCTCCTTCCCTATAGCCTAAGAAGCTAAAGTCCTCCTCTTTTTCCCGAGGTGGGCTACCCCAAGTATATAATTATCAAGGTTCAAATTTACATATTTTATAATACTACATAAATTTGTTAAATATTTTAAATATTAAGAAACTTAAATAAACATTACAAATGCAAATAAAATATCCTTTTGGTATCATGCTTTCACGGTATTGAAACAGTAAGGATACAAAAATGAAATTAATAGAAAATCCGATAAATTTTGGAACGTTTTTAGTAGCAACAATAGGAGTTTGTATCGGAATAATGTATATACCTTATGGCGATTTTTATCATAAATTGATTGCAATGGTAGCGACTTTTCTTTTTGTTTCTTTTGTTGTGTTGGTTTTGTATGGTATAGAACTAAATGGTAAAATTAAAGAAGTAGAAAATGAAAATCAAATTATTACTAATGAATACAATAATTTAACCGAAAAGCATAATCAAGTAACTAGTGCTTACAATCAACTTTATCAAAATGCAGAAGCTATAATTATTCAGCTTAATAATGAAAATCAATTAACTAAGAAACAAAAAGAAGAGCTTGATATAAAGTTAAAGCAAGCTGAAGAAAAAGCAAAAGAACTCGAAAAGTATAAGCCTGTATCATTACCTAATCAGTTATTGGGAACAACTTATATTAAATCAGGACTTGGGGCAAAATTACTTGAAGGTTGGGTCACCGACCCAACAAAATTATCTAAAACCCTTCAATAACCTCACAAACCATGCTATAATAATCATACAAACATCTTTGGTATAAACAAAAAAATTTTCATTAAAAACCGTTCGATTTCGTCCGATTCCGTTCGATTCTTAAAAAATTTTTAAAAAACTGTTGCATTTTGTCGCATTTTGTTGCATTTTTTTAGATCTTTTACTCCACATACTCCCTACCCTTAAGCTCCGTAGGCAAAAATTCCTGCTTGACATCAGGATGCTCGTGCGAATATACATAATCCTTCCCAAAACCATAACTCGCAGCCCCTTTGTAGTGCGAATCCCTCAAATGCATTGGCACAGGGTAGTTTTCGCCGTTGGTTTCAATGTCCTGCAACGCCTTATCAATCGCCATTATGGTTGCGTTTGATTTCGGGGATTTGGCGATATAAATAACCGCCTGCGCCAGAGGAATCCTGCCTTCCGGGAATCCCAGCAGCTCCACGGCTTTATACGCATTTATTGCAATGTTGAGGGCATTAGGGTCGGCATTTCCAATATCTTCGCTTGCGGTAACTATCAGCCGCCTTGCGATAAATCTCGGATCCTCGCCTCCCGAAATCATCTTAGCCAGCCAGTATATGGCTGCGTCCGGGTCTGACCCACGCAGGCTCTTCTGGAATGCTGAGGCTATGTCGTAGTGTTCATCAATTCCATATTTTATCGTTTTCTTGGAAACAAGGTTCTCAAGCAGTTCAACAGTAATGTTTTTTTCCTGACCCGATGCGAAGTAGGAATTCTCCACAAGGTTTAAGGCGGAGCGGGCATCTCCATTAGAAAATCTCAGTATAAATTCCCCCACTTTAGGATCAAGTTTAGCTTTACCGTACTTATTCATTAGGTAAGAATACCCTTTTCTGATTATTTTCAGGATGTTTTCATCATCCAGCGGGGTTAAAATCACTATCTGCACCCTTGACAGCAATGCGGGGATGACCTGAAACGAGGGATTTTCCGTGGTTGCGCCAATAAGATAGATTATTCCCTTCTCAATATATGGTAAAAGCGCATCCTGCTGGGTTTTGCTGTATCGGTGGATTTCATCGATAAAAACAACCGTATTAACGCCTGTGACTTCTAATTCCTCCTGCGCCATGGCTGCTATTTCCCTTAAATCCTTAATCCCGGAATTTACAGCGCTGAGTTCCTTAAAGTTACAGTTTAATTCTTTTGCAAAAATCCTCGCAAGTGTAGTCTTTCCGCTTCCCGGCGGCCCCCAAAGTATCATGGAAAACAATTTCCCTGATTTTATGAGGTTATACACTGCTGAATTATTGTCAGTAATGTTATTCTGCCCCAGAAATTCATCAATAGTAGATGGTCTGAGGATTTCCGCCAGTGGGGTTTGTATTGTCATTGATTTAAACCTTTATTTCCCTCCACTTTAAGGATAGAATAAAGCAACTGGAAAGGCAAAACTGAATATGAATAATTTAAGAGGAATAATATTTGATTTTGACGGCACCCTGGCAGACTCGCTGCCATTGTGTATCTTATCATTTCAGTTGTCTCTGGAAAAGATTACAGGCAAAAAATACACGGAAAAAGAAATAATACAGCATTTTGGTAAATCTGAAGAAGGAATCATAGCCTCATTAGCCGCTGAATACTATGATGAAGCATTACAGGCTTTTATTGAAACCTATAAAAACAACCATCACTTGTGCCCCAATGTATTTGACGGGATTATTGAAATACTTGATGAACTGAAAAACAAAGGAATCAAATTAGCCTTAATAACAGGAAAGGGCAAGCATACTATCGACATAGCACTTGAGTATATGAACTTAAAGAAATACTTTGAATACGTAGAACACGGCAGCCCATACGGGATAATAAAAGCTGAATGTATGAGCAAAATAGCAGGATTGTGGAATGTAAACCCATCACAAATAGCTTATATAGGCGACCAGCCAAGCGACATCACAGAATCTAAAAAGGCAGGTGTGGTTTCAGTTGCGGTGAGCTGGGCAAAAACCAGTAATTATAATGAACTTTTAGAACATTCCCCCGATTTTTTATTTACTGAAATAAGCGAATTTAGTAAATTTTCCCGTCGTTTTTTGATGTCAGGGCTGACAAGATAATCACTGTACCTATGATGGGAATTGATCCAGCCGTTAGGCGAGATTTCTACTATTCTGTTCGCAACAGTCTGAATGAACTGATAATCCTGCGATGTAAAGAAAATCGTTCCATTAAAATCAATCAGCGCATTATTTAACGACGTGATCGCTTCAAGATCAAGATGGTTTGTGGGCTCATCAAATATCAGCACATTGGCCTCAGCCACCATCATTTTTGAGAGCATACAGCGGACTCTTTCACCACCTGATAAAACAGTGTCGCATTTCTCGGATTCTTCACCGGAAAAAAGCATTTTGCCTAAAAAGCCTCTTAAAAAACTTATGTTCTGGTCAGGCGAATACTGGCGCAGCCAGTCAATAAGATTCATATTGGTTTTAAAGAATTTAGTGTTATCTTTCGGGAAGTATGCCTGGGTTGCGGTAGTTCCCCATTTACAGGTGCCGCTGTCAGGCTCGATTTCACCTGCTATTATTGAAAACAAAGTAGTTAGAATCAGAGGATTCCGGCTTAAAAAAGCGATTTTATCCCCTTTTTGAACCTCAAGACTGAAGTTTTTTATTAATAAGTTTCCATCTATTGATTTATTGAGTTTTTCAATGCGCAAAACTTCTTTTCCTGGCATTTTAGGGAAACCAAACCTGATAGCGGGATATTTGCGGGAAGACGGCTTAATATCTTCAAGGGATAGTTTATTCAAAATATTCTTTCTGGAAGTAGCTTGTTTTGATTTAGAGGCGTTTGCACTGAATCTCGCAATAAACGCCTTTAATTCCTCAATTTTTTCTTCAGTTTTGCGGTTTTGCTCCTGCTTTTGTCTTTGTATAAGCTGGCTTGCTTCTGACCAGAAGGTGTAATTTCCTGCGTATAACTGAATATTGCAAAAATCAATGTCTGCCATGTGAGTACAGACATTATCCAGGAATTTTCTATCGTGCGAAACCACAATTACAGTATTTTGAAAGTTAATCAGAAACTCTTCAACCCACGCAATCGTATTTGTATCAAGGTGGTTTGTCGGCTCATCAAGAAGCAGGATGTCAGGATTGTCAAACAAAGCCTGCGCAAGAAGAACTCTCACTTTTTCACTTCCTGATAACTCACTCATTAGGGAAAAATGAAGTGCATCATCTATGCCAAGATCACTTAACAAGGATGCCACCTGAGATTCAGCCTCCCAACCGTTGAGATCACCAAATTCAATTTCCAGCTGCGCCACCCGCATGCCGTCCTCTTCATTGAAATCCGGCTTGGAATACAGCGCTTCTTTTTCCTGCATAACATCATAGAGTTTTTTATGACCCATAATAACAGTATCTATAACTCTATACTGGTCAAATTCAAAATGGTTCTGCTTTAATACCGCTATTCTCTGTCCTTTTGAGACATGAACTTCCCCGGATGTTGGTTCAATTTCTCCGGAGAGTATTTTTAATAAAGTGGTTTTGCCTGAACCATTTGCTCCTATGAGCCCGTAGCAATTACCTGGAGAAAATTTTATGCTTACATTTTCAAATAGTGTCCGTGCTCCAAAGCGCACAGTTAGTTTAGTTGTACTTATCACGTTGCATCTCTGATCTCTTACCAATAATTTCTATTTATTGTAAATAAAAAACAGGAAATTTAAAAGTTTATAGTTTGCTGGTGGGGCGCCGTAGGCGCCCCACCAGCTTTGCAGGAAGCCGGCTTCGCCGGCTTCCTGCAAAAATAATAATAAAAATCAGTTATTTAAAAACAGAATTTTCAGGGATATAAACCATTCCATCAGTTTTAATTTTGCCATTTTGTATAGCGATTTTTTTAATCCATATATGGTAAGGATCTGATTTCACAGTATTTAAGTCAATAATTTTTATTCTGCTGAGTTTAGTAAAATCACTTATATACTGGAAATCTCTACCGAACATTTCAGGCGAAAGCTTAAAGTTAACTAGATATATGCTGTTGTTTTTAGCCTCAACAGACGATTCAAAGGCAATAGGGAACTTGAGCCTTAAAAAACCAGCATCATATTGAATATCAGAAAAAAGAAAGAGTTTATTGTTTTTTATTTTTGTATTTAGAGAATTTATTTTAAGTATCCCAACTTCTGTTTTATCAATTGTTAAAGGGATATTTGCAAGAAGGTCCGAATATTTTTTAGAAGCAAAAGTTTTATGCAGGTCTTTTTCCGCCAGAGTTGATGAAAACTCAATAACCATAGGTGTTTTAGTTTTTGGAGGTGCTTTTTTGTAGTCAATATCAGTAAAACCGCAAAGACTTTTAGCTTTTATCTCTGTTATATAAAAATCCTCTACAGAAAAATCTTTGATATTAGCGGAAAAATTCCTTAACTTTCCTGAAACAAAATCCCCGGTACTATATATATCAATTTTCAAATTAGTTTTTTTGCTTTTTAAGAGTTTTGACACGTTCATTTCAGCAATTTCCTTAGTTAGAAACGAACTGAAAAAATTTAATCCTGAATATCTTTGAAGTCCCCTTGAAAAAGAATTGCATATTTCATAGGGTTCTGTAGGGCATTTCCCTGCAAAATCAGCAGATTTTGCAGTGTTGCTGAATAATAGCACGCTTAAAAATAAAATAAATCCAAGTTTTTTCATTGTTTCACTCAAACTCTTACCAATAAAAAATGGGCCTGGATGGATTCGAACCAACGACCAACGGATTATGAGTCCGCTGCGCTACCGCTGCGCCACAAGCCCAAAAAATTTTTAATTTAGGTATAATAAATATACTATCATCAATTTTTATGGTCAATGAAAAATTTAAAAATACTAATTATTGAAGATGAAAAAAAATTGCTCAACTCGTACAACAAATGCGCAAGTCAGATTTTTCCTATTGTAATTTGTACAGATAATCTTGAAGAGGCCAGGGATATTTTATTCCATGAAAAGTTCGACTGCATTCTGCTAGATAACATGCTCCCGGACGGTACAGGTATTTCTCTTTTAAAAGAGATTTCCAGCCGGGAGGAAAAGATCCCCACAGTAATGGTCACCGCATACGCAGATAAAGAATTGGTTATAGATTCAGTGAATGCGGGCATATTCCATTTTCTCGAAAAGCCTGTAAGCAAGCAAAAACTGCTTGAAACCCTCCAAAAATGCTTTAAATTATCCTTGGAGCAGAGTACACATAAAGAAATCGAGCAGCTTTACTTTATTTCTCAAAAAACAGCGACTTATTTAAAGAAAAATAAGAATATTTCCGATCGGGAAGTAGAGATCATGTCGTGTATTTTGTTAAATCACAAAAATCCTGATATAGCGGAAAAATTGTATATTACTTCCGGTACAGTAAAAAGGCATTTGCACAATATTTTTGAAAAATTGAAAATAACATCAAGGAATGAGTTGCAGGAACTAATTTATAGCCTGAACATAGGCTTGTAATAACTAAGGTTCAAAACTCCTGATTAACCTGTATAATTCCTCGTTGGAGAAGGGTTTTTGCAGAAAACCGTCTATATCTCTCCTTAATGCCTCCCTCTGCTCCTGGGAATACTCATTCATTAAACCGCCTGTAATAACAATAACTATTGTGTCTTCCAGGAAACCCTCGTCCTTGGTCAGACGGATTAGAGTCTGGCCGTCTAGAACAGGCATTTTCAGGTCTGTAATAAGGTAATGATATTTTTCTGTTTTTAATTTTTTTAAAGCTTCCTTACCGCTGCACGCTGTGTCAACATCCAGTCCGAATTTAACCAGATACCTTCTCATAATTTTTAGTAAATCTTCTTCATCATCAACAATAAGGACTTTACCTGTTATTTTGTCGGGTTTGTCCTGAATTTTTGTTTCAGGCTGTACGGTGGAAGATATATTTAAAAGATTTTCCAAATTTTTTAGTAGACTAAATATTTTTGCGATATAATCAACTTGATTTTTAATGCTGATACATAAAAATTCATCACTGATCTGATTTTTTTCAGCATATTCTTTTAGATCATGAGCACTTAACTGCATAACCATAAGCTGGTTCTTTAATTGATGAATTATTTCTTTCAGCGATGTATCTTTTTGGTACATTGATTTATTACCCGGTTGGATAAATAATATAATTAGCAAATGTAAAATTTACACTCATTATCGTTTAAATTGTACTCATTATAGGAAAAATAATCAATGAAAACTTCACTAGAAAAAAAGAAGAGAGACAAATTAATCCCGATTTTACAGGAAGTACAGGAAAAAGAAGGTTTTCTGTCAAGGGAATCTATCCTGAAAATTAGCAAAGAGCTTGATTTGCCAACCAGTAAAATATACGGAGTTGCCAGTTTTTACAACCAGTTCAGGTTCCAGCCCCGTGGCCAGTATCAAATTCAACTTTGCCGCGGTACTGCCTGTCACGTTCTGGGATCAGCAAAAATCCTGGAAATACTGGAAGGTGAACTTGGCATAAAACACGGTGAAACAACAAGAGACGGAAAATTCAGCCTGGAAATCGTAGCCTGTATTGGTGCGTGCGGACTGGCTCCGGTAATTAGCATAAACGGTGAGTTTTTTGCTAAATTAAACCCGGAAAAATTGAGAACTATAATAAACGAATTCAGACAAAAGGATCAAAATAATGTCAAATAACAAAATAAAAATCTTTATAGGTACTGGAACCTGCGGTCTGGGAGCGGGTGCAGGCAAAACCCTTGAAGTAATTAAAAACTACATTAAAGAAAAGAAACTTCAGGCAGAAATTGTTAATGTCGGATGCATTGGATTATGTTATGAGGAACCTATCGTTGATGTCCAGCTTCCCGGCTACAATAGGGTAGCTTTTGGAAGGGCAGATAAAGATAATATCGAAAAAATTCTTGATAAAATCCTTAAAAAAGAAATTCTTACAGAAAACGTTCTGTATCAATTCCCTGGTGAAAACCTTGAAAAATGGGACAATGTTCCTTTATTTAATGAACATGAATTCCTTAAAAAGCAGACACGTTGGGTTTTAGCAAACTGCGGAATCATAGACCCGGTTAATATTGAAGAATATATCGCAAACTCCGGTTATAAAGCGCTTGAAAAAACATTAAAGAAACATACTTCTGCTGAAGTATGCGATATAGTTGAAAAAAGCCAGATCAGAGGCAGAGGGGGCGGTGGTTTCCCGGCAGGTAAAAAATGGCAGTTTGCCCACGCACAAATTGCTGACAAAAAATATTTCATTTGTAACGCAGATGAAGGCGATCCGGGCGCATTTATGGATAGAGCAGTTATTGAAGGCGACCCACACAGGCTGATTGAAGGTTTGGTAATTTCATCATACGCCATAGGTGCTAATGATGCCTATGTTTATATCAGAGCTGAATACCCTCTTGCAATTAGAAACCTAGAAATAGCTTTAAAACAGGCAGAAGAGCGGAATCTTATCGGCAAAAATATCTTAAAAAGCGGATATGATTTAAATATTATAATTAAAAAAGGCGCAGGCGCATTTGTTTGTGGCGAAGAAACAGCTTTAATACATAGCATTGAAGGTAAACGTGGCATGCCACGCCCAAGACCTCCATATCCTGCGATAAAAGGACTTTTTGGCTACCCGACAATTATTAACAACGTAGAAACCATTGCAAACATACCTAAAATACTGCTTGACGGCGCGGAAGAATTCGCAAAACTCGGCACAGAAAACAGCAAAGGAACAAAAGTATTTGCTTTATCAGGAAAAGTAAAGCATACCGGCCTAGTTGAAGTTGCAATGGGTACCACACTTAAAGAGATCGTGTTTGATATTGGCGGCGGTATTGCTAACCATAAAAGATATAAGGCAGTACAAATAGGCGGTCCATCAGGCGGATGCGTACCAGAACAGCATCTTGGCATACAGATTGACTATGAATCCTTAAAAACAGTTGGTGCAATAATGGGATCAGGCGGCCTTGTTGTAATGGACGAGGATAATTGCATGGTTGACGTGGCTAAATTCTTTATGGACTTTATCCAGAAAGAAAGCTGCGGCAAATGTATCCCCTGCCGTGAAGGAACCAAGCAGATGCTCGAGATCCTTAACCGCATCACTAAAGGTAAAAATCAAAAAAACCAGCTTGAATCCTTAGAAAGATTTAAGGGAATAGTAAAACTTGAGCAATTAGCTTCAGTAATACAGGAAACTAGCCTTTGTGGACTTGGACAAACTGCTCCAAATCCTGTGTTAAGTACATTAAGATGGTTCAAGGATGAATATGAGAAGCATATTTACGAAAAAAGATGTCCTGCAGGAGTATGTAATGACTTGATTTCATATACTGTTGATCAGGAGTTGTGTAAAGGTTGTACATTGTGCAAAAAGAAATGCCCGGCTGGTGCAATATTAGGAGAAGTCAAACAGGCGCATTACATTATTGAAGACAAATGTACTAAATGCGGCATCTGCGCACAAACCTGTAAATTTAGCGCAATAAAGAAACAAAGTTAACATTGATACGGAGATAAACCTGTGAAAATCACAATTAACAATAAAGAAATAGACGTAAAAAAAGGAATGACAATCCTTGAATCAGCAAGGAAAGCAGGGATAAAAATTCCAACCCTTTGTCACATAGACAACCTCTTCCCATCTGGCGCTTGCAGGATGTGTGTGGTTGAAGTTGAAGGCTGGCCAAAACTTGTAACCGCCTGTTCAACAGAAGTTCAGGATGGAATGAAGGTAAATGCGCATTCACCTAAGGTTTTAATGGCAAGAAGAACAATACTTGAGCTACTTCTGTCAAACCACCCGGATGATTGTTTATACTGTGATAAAAACGGCCAGTGTGAATTGCAGGGCCTCACAGAAGAATTTGGGATAAGAGAAAGGGCCTACAGCGCAAAAAGACTCAATCACCCAGTTGATACTTCTAGCCCTTCAATTATTCGTGACCCCTCTAAGTGTATCCTCTGCGGCAGATGCGTAAGAATATGTGAAGAAATCCAGGACATATCAGCAATCGACTTTGTAAACAGGGGCGCTAAGACTACAGTTGCACCTGCATTCAATGACGGGTTGAATGTATCAAGCTGTATAAACTGCGGTCAGTGCATTATGGTCTGCCCAACAGGCGCGTTGAGCGAAAAAAATTACATAAAAGAAGTAATAAATGCAATTAATGACCCTGAAAAAGTGGTTGTTGTACAGCATGCACCTGCTATTTCCGTTACGATAGGCGAATACTTCGGCCTTGAAAAAGGAATTGATTATACAGGAGTGTTAAATGCTGCGCTCAGACAGGCTGGATTCAATGTAGTGTTTGATACATCCTTTGCGGCCGACCTTACAATTATGGAAGAAGCTTCAGAATTCGTGCATCGCTTAACTAACAAGGGCGTTCTTCCTATGATGACAAGCTGCTCACCCGGCTGGATAAAACACGTAGAGCAATCCTATCCGGAGCTCACCCCGAATTTATCAACATGCAAAAGCCCTCAACAGATGATGGGAGCTGTAATTAAAAACTACTACGCACCCAAAAAAGGCATTGATCCAGCAAATATCTTCAGCGTAAGCATTATGCCCTGCACAGCTAAAAAGTTTGAGGCTGGCAGAAGTGAAATGATGTCCGGTAATATGGCAGACATTGATGTGGTGCTTACTACAAGAGAACTTGCAAAGTTATTCAAAATGCTGAACATTGACCTTAAAAATATAGCTCCTCAGGACGCTGATGACCCACTTGGTGAAAGATCCTCGGCAGGTAAACTTTTTGGCGCAACAGGCGGGGTTATGGAAGCTGCAATAAGGACAGCATATAACCTTGTAACCGGTAAAGACTTAACTGACCCAGTAATAGGTGATGTAAGAGATTTAAACGGCATAAAAGAAGCTTCTGTGAATATTGACGGACTACAACTCAATTTTGCTGTAGTGAGCGGTGTCGGGAAAGCCAGAAAAATTCTTGAAGACATCAAAAATGGCAAATCTAAATATCACTTCATAGAAGTTATGACTTGCCCAGGCGGCTGCATAGCAGGAGGTGGACAGCCTCATGGTGTTGACCTAAGCAAAGTAAAAGAAAGAATGAAAACTCTCTATAGCTTTGATGCAGGCGCTAAATTGCGGTTCTCACACAAAAATAAATCTATCAAGAAATTATATGACGAATTCCTTGGAAAACCGCTCGGAGAAAAAAGCCACAAACTCTTGCATACTAAATACGTAAAAAGAGAAGTTTGTAAATAAATTATGAAAAAAAACAACATAGCAATAATATCCACAATAAAAGAAAGGTGTAAGACCTGCTATATGTGCGTCAGGGAATGTCCTGCCAAGGCCATAAGTATAACCAGCGGTCAGGCAGAGGTTATTGACGCACGCTGCATCAATTGCGGAAACTGCATTAAAGTATGCAGCCAGAACGCAAAATGCGTCTTGCCATCCGGCTACAAAGTGGAAAAGCTGCTTGTAGGTACAGAAAAAACAGCAGCTATTATTGCTCCCAGCTTTTCTGCTGAATTCAGAGTGCTTACGTACGGCCAAATAGTTGCATTATTAAGAAAACTCGGGTTTGATTACGTGAATGAAGTGGCTTTTGGTGCTGATTTAGTAGCAAAAGAGTATAGAAAAATGATTGAACAGGAATCAGATAGCTCTCACATCGCTACATCCTGTCCGGCGGTTGTTTCATTCGTTGAAAAATACTATCCCGAACTCGTTGATAAACTTGCACCAATAGTTTCACCTATGATAGCTACAGCAAGAGTATTGAAAAAGCTGCATGGTGATGATTTAAAGATCGTATTCATCGGTCCCTGCATAGCAAAGAAAAAGGAAATAGAAAGAGAAGACCTGCTGGGTGTTGTTGATGAAGCGCTAACTTTTAATGAACTAAAAGAACTGGTTGTAAAAAAAGAAATAAATCTTGATGAGCTTGAAGAATCAGATTTTGACTATCCACACGGAGGTAAAGGTACGCTTTTTGCAGTTAGCGGTGGGTTTTTACAGGCAGCTGACGTAACTGAAGACTTCATAACAGAAAATATAATTACAGCTAACGGAAAAAGTAACTTTGTTGAGGCCATAAAAGAATTCAGCAGAGGATACTTGAATACAAAAATCCTGGAAACTCTTTCCTGCGAAGGGTGCATACTTGGTCCTGGCATCAGCAATGAATCTCCTCTTTATGAAAGACGTCATAGGGTTTGCCAGTACATGAAGCATAAAATTAAGAATTTTAACCAACAGGATTGGGAAAATAACATACAAAAGTTTGCCGATGTTGATTTAACCTGTAAATTTTCTCAGGATAACCAGAATATACAGCCCCCTCCTGATGAGTTAATTAAAAATGTACTGAGAAAACTTGGAAAATTTGAGAAAAATGATGAATTAAACTGCGGCGCATGTGGTTATGAAACCTGTACAGAGCACGCAGCAGCCATTGTTAAAGGTTTTGCGGAAAATGAAATGTGTTTGCCATACACAATTGAGAAATTAAAGAGAACAATTGTGGATCTTAAAAACATAAAAGAGGTTTTAAATCACAGGGAAAAGCTTGCGAGTATGGGACAGCTTTCTGCTGGTATAGCGCATGAGCTTAATAACCCGCTGGGCATTATATTGATGTATTCAAATATTATCTTGGAAGAAGCTGAATGCGCTGATAATACAAAAGAAGACTTGAAAACTATCCTTAATCAGGCTAATAGGTGCAAAAAAATCGTATCAGGCCTGCTGAATTTCGCAAGGCAGAACAAACTTGTCAAAACTCGTACTGATTTACCAGAACTAGCAAAGCATTGCATCGATTCGCTTTACATACCTGATAAAATCAATGTTAATATAGTAAAACTTGGCGAAGAAATTACAGGCGAAATTGATAAAGATCAGATTTCGCAGGTGATTATAAATCTTGTAAATAACTCAATAGACGTAATGGAAGCAAATGGTGGAAAAATCGATATAATAATTGGAGAAGAAGACGGAAATGTATTTTTCATTATTAAAGACACAGGCCCGGGAATTCCGGAAAAACATATGAAACAGATATTCGATCCGTTTTTTACTACAAAGCAGATAGGCAAAGGTACAGGCCTTGGTTTATCTGTAAGCTATGGAATAATTAAAATGCATTATGGTTCAATAGATGTAAATTCCAATACTGACCCCGATATGGGCGAAATAGGCACG
The DNA here is from genome assembly GCA_001784565.1 of Candidatus Melainabacteria bacterium GWF2_37_15. GTDB lineage: Bacteria > Cyanobacteriota > Vampirovibrionia > Gastranaerophilales > UBA9971 > GWF2-37-15. The sequence goes on along the minus strand of MFRL01000047.1, from coordinate 8,323 downwards.
TCAGTTAAGGTATCATTACCAAAAAAATAAGGAATGAAAGGAGAATTTATGAAAAAGACAGTATTTTTAGTAGACGATGACATTGATTTAGTTGAACAAAACACTATGGTTCTTGAAGAACAGGGATACAGCGTTGTATCAGCGTACACTGCACAGGCTGCATTAAAAAAACTAGAAGATATAAAGCCTGACATCCTTGTATTAGATGTTATGATGGAACACAGAACTGCAGGCTTCGTGCTTGCAAGGGAACTGGGAAGAAAATATCCTGAATTACCTGTTATTATTCTTTCAGGCGATCCAGATAAAATTAGCTGGCTCGGTGAAAGTGAAGATGCATGGGATCAGGTAGTAAAATTCCTTGATAAACCAATTAAACCAGACAAATTAGCAAAGGAAATACAAAAGGTTATTACACAATGAACACTCAACGAAAAACTAAAAAAACAAAAATACTTATTGTAGATGACGATTTCGATTACCTACTCCAACAGAAACTAATTCTGGAAGCAGAAGGCCACGAAGTCATCACGGCTGAAAACGAAAGCCAGGCTAAGGAAATAATTAACACACAGGACTTTGACCTGGCAATAGTTGACCTGATGATGGAAGACATGGATTCAGGATTCATTCTTTCTTATGAAATAAAGAAAAAACACCCGCTAACCCCGGTAATAATAGTAACTGCTGTAAAAAGCCAGACAGGTTTCAGTTTTGAATCCATTACACAGGAAGAAAAGAAATGGATAAAAGCTGATTTAATATTGGCAAAACCCGTCAGAGCCGAGCAAATTCTTAAGGAAATCCAAAAATTACAGGCAGCATGACAGTAAACATCGATAAATGCAGGGTTCTTGTCGTTGATGACGAACCTGAGATGTGTAAAGGAGTTCAAAAAATCCTCCGTAATTTTGATGTTTTTGTTCAGGATGCTTCTTCCAGAGTTACTTATGAAGTGGATACAGCAACATCAAAAAATGAGTTTTTCGAAGCTTTTACCAGTAAAAATTATGACCTGATACTTCTGGATTATAAAATGCCTGAAGTATCAGGGTTAGAGTTATTGGAATACATCGTAGCACAGAAAAAAAACACTCTGGTTATAATGATTACTGCGTATGCTACTTTTGAAACTGCTGTAGAATCAACAAAACTCGGTGCTTATGACTTTCTGGCCAAGCCATTCACCCCTGATGAAATAAGAAATGCAGTAAAAAAAGCTACAAATCATTTTGTTCTGACACGCAGGGCGCAGGAGTTTGAGGAACAAAGAAAAAAATTAAGGTTTCAGTTTATTTCTGTGCTTTCTCATGAGCTTAAAGCGCCTTTAAATGCTGTTGAAGGTTACCTTGATATCCTGGATAACCGTTTTAACAATATTTCCCCTGAAGATTTTCATATGATGGTCAATAGGAGCAAGATCAGAATTGAGGGTATGCGAAAGTTGATATTTGACCTGCTTGATTTAACAAGGATAGAGTCAGGTGAAAAAAAGCGAAAACTCGAGAACGTAGATATAAAGCAAATGGCGCAGTTTTCGGCAGATTTATTTGCTGAAGATGCAGCAAAAAGAAATATATCTATTGAGCTTGATATAGAGCGTGCTGGGGAATTTTGCGTTGATAAATCAGAATTGGAAATAATTTTCAATAATTTAATAAGCAATGCCATCAAATATAACAGGGATAATGGTCGTGTAAAAGTTAAAATTAAGAGTTATGGGAATAAATTAAGAATTATTGTAGCTGATACTGGTATAGGTATATCAGAAAGCGACAAGTCACGCTTATTCAAAGAGTTTTCAAGAATTAAGAATGAGAAAACCATACATATACTTGGCAGTGGGTTGGGATTATCCACTATAAACAAAATTGCAAAGCTATATAATGGGAATATCAAGGTAAAAAGCAAGCCCGATGTAGGCACAGCGTTTGTTGTTACGCTTTTTGCATAATTCTTTCAATATTCCTATACTGTATAGCCTCTGCAATGAAAGCAGGTGTAATATTTTCTGCACCTTTTAAATCCGCAATTGTTCTCGAAAGTTTAAGAATTCTATCATAAGACCTGCCCGATAGGTTAAATCGCGCAATTGCGGTCCTCAAAATATCTTCCGCCGCACTATCAAGCTTGCAGTACTTCTTTATGAGTTTGGGAGTCATCTGTGAATTAGAAACAAAACCTTCTTTTTCAAATCTTTTTACCTGAATATCACGTGCTTGAACTACTCTTTGACGGATAACAGCTGATGTTTCACCCGTAGCTTCCCTGTTTAGTAACTCATCCTCTGAAAGTCGAGCAACTTCTATTTGCAAATCTATTCTATCCAATAGTGGGCCTGATAGCCTTGACCAGTAACGCTTCACTTGAAAATCGGAACAAATGCATGCTTTTTTTGCATCACCATAATGACCGCATGGGCAGGGATTCATAGCTGCAAGAAGTATAAAATCTGCCGGGTATTTAATGCTTGTCTGCACACGGCTTATTGTTACTACGCCGTCTTCAAGCGGTTGTCTTAAAACTTCCAGTACATTCCTTGGAAACTCCACCACCTCATCAAGAAATAATACACCTCTATGCGCTAAACTGATTTCGCCGGGCTTTGGGTTAGTCCCGCCACCGATGATTCCGGCGGAAGATGCAGAATGGTGTGGTGACCTGAAAGGTCTGGATGACATTAGGGGCTGGTCTTTTTCAAGCAAGCCGCTAACACTGTATATTTTTGTAAGTTCAATTGCTTCTGAATACTGTAATGGCGGCAATATCCCAACAAAGCACTTGGCAAGCAGGGTTTTTCCTGAACCCGGAGATCCGGCCATCAGGATGTTATGACCTCCTGCTGCTGCGATTTCCAGAGCCCTTTTAGCTTTTTCCTGCCCTTTTACATCCTTAAAGTCGTATGCAAAATTGTTTTCAGCATTAGTATTCAAATATTTTTTTATATCAACTCTGTATGGTTTTATTTGAAACTCAGAAATAGCTGGCGGGTTAAGGAAATTGGCCACTTCGGAAAGTGTAGAAACAGGGTAAACCTCAATATTATCTGCTAAAGCGGCTTCTTTTGCGTTTTCAGCAGGAACTACTATTTTTTTAATGCCATCCTTGCAAAGGTTCAGGACAGTGGGCAGGATTCCATTAACTGGCCTTATTTTGCCTTCAAGTGATAATTCCCCTATAAATGCGGTATTTTCAAGATTATTAGCAGTTATGTCACCAGTAGCAAGCAAAACCCCAATAGCCATAGGTAAATCAAACCCTGTACCCTCTTTTTTAACATCAGCAGGCGCAAGATTAATTACAATTTTCTTTCCAGGAAAGGTATACCCGGAATTTTTTATTGCCGGCCTAATTCGTTCCTTAGCTTCTGAAACCGCTGCATCCGGCAGGCCAACTATTGCAAAAGCCGGTAAGCCTGAACTTATATCAACCTCAACACTTATTTTATACCCTTCGATACCAGTTGTTGCTCCTGTATAAACATTTGACAGCATTATTTTCTCCGTTTCCCGAAAAAAATTATTTATTGTATAATTTTTTTACTATATTACTTTAAAGTTGATATTTTTTATATGCTTATTGTGAGAACTGAACAGAATTTGATTCAAATAAATTTCAGCACGACTGATGAGGAAATTTATCTTGCGGATATGCTTAAAATCTCGTCGCCAGACAATAATGGCGTGATTGCTCAAGTGGTAAAAATTGAAAGTCTTGATGAAAATAAAAACGTTAACATAGCAACCGCAAAAATACTTTTTACACTCCTGAGTTCAGGCAAATTAACTGCCTGGCAAGGGAATGTCCCGTCCAGGGATTTTCAATTGAGTATAGTTGAACCTGCTGAAATTTTAGCGATTACAAATATTCATGAAGATAATAATTCTGTATTTATCGGTCAGTTATCGAGTTGCCCGCAAGCTCATATCAGCGTTAATCCTTCACTGCTTGAAAGACCGTCAATTATTGTTGGTGACGCAGAAACCTCAAAAAATAATTTTATAAAGCTGATGGCGTATGAATTAGCTGATAAAAATTCTAATGTGGTTATTGTAGATCCGAATGGTGACTTTTTAGATCTTGAAGATGCGCTTGTATTACGTGCAGGAAAAGATATTAAACTTCCTCTTGATGTTATAGGGCTTGAAAATCTTTACAATAAAACCTTGATTAATGTAACAGCCGAAACAAAAGCCAATATTGAAAATATTTTTTCCGAAATAGAGGAATACCTGCTTTCAGGAGAAGCCAGTCATATTCCATTTACAGCCTTTTTGTGTGCGATAGATGAGGAATACCAGGCAAATAATATTCCTGAGCTATCACTTTTAAGCAATAGCCTGAAAAAATTACACAGAAAAGGTGTATTTGCTAATAATCAGAAAGAAATTAACAGGTTATTTACTTCTTTTAAGCAAAATAACCTGATAGTGCTTGATTTGTCAGAAATTGATGAAACATGGAAAGAGGATTTTGTTGATATTGTAATAAGATTGAACAAAGAGAAGTATAAAGGAAAATTTTTCCTTATAAACAATTTACTTACCAGTAATCTTACAAAAAAAATACTGAATCAGGGCTTAAAGAGCGGAATCAGTCCTATTTTTTCAATGAATCATGACTCAGAAATAATTAGTGAAATTTTACCCAAAATAGAAAATATATTTGCGCTTTCAGCTTTAAATAGCTCCAAAATAACTAATCTTCAACATTTTTTACAAAAGCTTGGAAACTCAGAAGTCATTATTTACGGAAAAATAACAAATAATGTGCCTTTATATATTAAAATACCGGGATTAGAAGAAGATTGTCCGGAAATAACAATAAATCAATCATTTGTTGAGAACATAGAAGAGGTTTATCAGGAAGAACAGTACGAAGAACAGGAAGAACAGCAGGAAGAATACCCACAGCAAGATACTGAGTACAATGCTGAGATGAATTTGCTTCTGGGCGATGATGAAGAAACAGAAGAAATTCAAGAAACGCAGGAAGAAGAAACCGAACAACAATATTATTCCTCGAGCTATTCCACGGAATATTCAGCAAATGTACAGGGCGATGATAATTTCGACTACAACTCAAGCGAAGAATTTCAGGATGAAAGCGTGCTTGATTATATAAACAATGAAGAAACAGAAGAAGCTGTAACAGAAGAAGAACTAGAAGAAGAGGAAGAAACAACATACGAACCTCAATATTATCAACAGTATGAACCGCAAGCAGGTCAACAGGGATTTACTGATGAAGACCTGAATAACTTCGTGGATTTAGATGAAGAAGAACTTGAAGATGAGGTTGAAGAAGAAGTTGAAGAATATGAGGAAGAAGTTCAGCAGGTTATAGAACTTCCTAAAAAAGCCGGGAAGAAAATGCCGGGACCTCCTACATCAGATCTTCCGGTTTATAATGTTGCTGTTGATGATAATAAAACTGAAAATGCAAAAATTGACCTGAATGAAGGCGATAAAGTAAAACATAAAAAATACGGGAACGGCGTAATAAAAAAAGTTATCGGATATAGCGACAGAAAGCTTTGCAGTATCCAATTTGATGAAGTTGGAAGAAGATTATTAGATCCAAAGCTTGCGGAGTTAGAATTAGTAAGTAAAATGTAATAATAAAGGAGACAAAATATATGGCTAGACATTGTGAAATATGCGATAAACAGGCTTTAAAAGCAAATAAGGTAAGCTTTTCAAACAAGCATTATACATACAGACAGCAACCAAATTTACAGACTATGAAAGCTGAAATAAACGGTTCTGTGAAAAAGATACATGTTTGTACATCCTGTATAAAGGCGAATAAAGTTAAAAAAGTAGTTTAACTTACGATGAATAAGCAAAAAGGCCAAAACCTGATAGAAGTAGTTCTTATAATTCCGCTTCTGTTGGTTATTATACTTGGAATACTTGAATATGCGTTATTTCAAAGGAATGTGTCTGCAGTTCAGGATATAGCGACTGAGGCTGCAATAGCAGCTTCAAAGCAATATGTTAGCGAAAACGCTTGTTCAGTGGCTACTCCACCAGCATGGTGCGCAGAAGGAGCAGCATATGATACAACAGAAAACCCTGCAACTGAAGCAGCATTGGCTCTGGTAGAGAGAAGATTAGGTAGTCTTGGAGTTTCAGACATAGTTTTTGACTATAATGCAGACATTGGTCTTTCTTTTGGCCAAAGACCCTTTGCTTTATATGAATTTAACAGCACCAAGACGGTTGAATATAAGGGAAATCCTGTACCCCTTGTTACTTTTACGCTAGATTACAGAGATCCTACAACAAATGGGGTTTCCACACAGTTAATATATCATTATAACCTTGTATTGTTTGGAATGGAATTCTCTATACCCGGGGTAAACCAGGGAAGGACAATCACTATTATCCCGCGAAACGTACAGCTAAGCAGTACTCAAACTAAGCAATATGTACATTATTAAATAATATGGTTTATTTTTAATGGATTGGAATAACATTAAAACAACAAAATATTTCAAGGAACAGGTGTTAAGGAAAAGACCATACTTAAAATCTCAATGGTGCTCTGATATAATAGAAAAAGAACTGAATAAGATAATTCAAGAAGACGGTAGAATAAGATACTGGGGTTATATTCAAGAAGAAAATAAGTATTTAAGAATTGTAACTCTTGAAGATAAAACCTTACATAATGCATTTTTTGACAGAAATTTTAAGGAGAAAAGTAATAATGAAGTTTAACTATTATCCTGATACAGACTCTCTTTATATTGACTTAACAGAAAGAAAAAGCGTTGAATCTATTGAAATTTCTCCTGGAGTTGTGGTTGATTATGATGAAAATGGTAACATTGTTGGAATTGATATAGATAAAGCAAGCAAAAAAGTTAATATTTCAAAGCTTGAAACACATTCTTTACCTCTTGATAATATTTCTATGATTGCTTGATCAAAATCAAGATGGAAAAGTGGGCCCAAACATTTAATTTGCCATTACCTGAGTGTAAGAAATGCGGTACGTGCTGCTTGTGTGCTACTCCATCAAAAACTTACAAGGAACTTTTTGAAAAAGCAGCCGCTGGCGATCAATTCGCAAGAGATTTTTTTTCAATATTTATTCCGTATAAAAATCATGACCAGGCCCGAAAAATCTGCGAATCAGTAGTTGATAGGGCTTTAAAAGCACATCAGTCTCATCCAGAAGAAATTGTTTTTTACAAATGCAGGCATTATCACTTTGAAAAAAAGTGTACAATATATAGTGAAAGGCCACAACTTTGCCGGGATTTTCCCGGGTCGCCTTTTGTTATCTTAAGTGAAAATTGTGCGTTTTATGAATGGGCACAAAAATGTAAAGAGGCATATAAAAAACTTCAAATGGAGCTGGAAGATATGAAAAGCAAGAAAAAAGAACTAGAAAACCTTAAATATCAACAAAAATGCATAAATCTTTTAACAAGACTTAAAAAGCTGGATAATGATGAATACAAATTTATGTTTATAGTACCATCGATGTGTGTTGTTTCACCTGGAGGTTCATGGATAAAATGAAAAAATTTCTAACTGTATTATTAATTTCCATGGTATTTTGCCTGCCTGTTATGGCTGTAAATGAGGCAAATAATATAAACTTACTATCTGCAAGAGGAAATGCAAAAGTTGAAATAAAGCCAGATATGGCTATTGTTACAGTTGCGGTGGAAACAGAATCAAAAAATCTTCGTGACGCAATTAAGGAAAATAATGCTGCTTCTGATAAAGTTATTAGCAACCTAAAAAAAGTTATTGGTAAAAATGACCAGATAAAAACAACAAATTTTAATGTATTCCCAATGTACTCTCCAAATTCTAAAAGAAATGAAATAATCGGATACAGGGTAAATAATCAGGTACAAGTAAAGACGTACGATATTGTTAAACCCGGTGAAATAATTGAGATTGCGTTAAATAATGGCGCAAACAGAGTATCCGGTTTGAGTTATGGTATAAATGACACACAAAAAGTATGTAATGGATTGTTAGAAGAAGCTGTTAAAAGTGCAAGGAAAGAAGCTGACACCCTTGCAAAAGCGCTTGGTGTAAAAATATCAGGAGTCAGCAAGGTTACCTCTTCCTGCAATGATATGATAGCAAGGCCGTATATGATGAAGGCATCATTTGGAATGGCGGAGATGGACGCAGCTGCTCCACCGCTGGAAGCAGGCGAAACCACGGTTTCAGCTGAGGTTTTTGTGGATTTTATTATTGAGTAAAAGTAACAAAATTTTTGGTCTTATTTTGACTAACTTTGATTAATAAATTTAACCTTATTTTTTGTGGGCGTGGGCGCCGGAGGCGCC
>MFRL01000046.1:8404-9534 GCA_001784565.1 Candidatus Melainabacteria bacterium GWF2_37_15 | reverse complement strand
AGAAATATGGAGAAATACGGATCGTCAAGTAGATATTGTTGTATCTGGAGTCGGCACAGGCGGAACCCTGACAGGAATTGGGGAAGTATTGAAACAAAGAAAACCTGACTTGAAAATGATTGCTGTAGAACCAGCAGGCAGTCCTGTATTATCTGGCGGCAAGCCTGCGCCGCATAAAATCCAGGGCATTGGTGCGGGGTTTGTGCCTGATATACTCAATACCGGCATTATAGATGAAATTATTCAGGTAGGTGATGAAGATGCAATGCAGACTGCAAGGGATTTAGCTGTAAAAGAAGGGATTTTATCAGGGATTTCCAGCGGCGCAGCGATGTATGCAGCCTTGAAAATAGCAGCAAGACAAGAAAACAAAGGAAAATTAATTGTGGTAATCCTGCCTGATTCCGGGGAAAGGTATTTAAGTACGGCGTTGTTTGAAGACTTGGCAGGATAATAAAAAACTATCCTCTTATCAATTCCATTAAACTATAAATCACTTCTTTTTTATCTGAAAGAGTTGTTGTTTTTACACTTAAACATAACTCTTCTGAGACATACTCTTTGTTGATCTTTCTAAGGTTAGCAAGTTGTTTTTGCAATTCGTCAATTTCAGCATTTAAATATAGTTCTATAGTTCCAATAATCTCCTGGATATTTAGATCATAATCTGTTGACATATTTTGCCCTCCATTTGATTAAGTGTACTTTATATACTTATTATACAAAATTTATATTGTAATTTCAACACTTATTTATTAAATATTAAAATTTATTGCGTATTTTTTACTGTACACTTTAAAAATATATACACAGAGTTTATAATAGCTATAAATGTAGATAGTTATTTTTGTGCTGGAGTTATGGCCAATATTCTTATAGTTGATGATACTAGCTTTATTAGGTTTATTCTTCGAAAATATTTTGAAAAATTAGGCCATATAGTAGTGGGTGAAGCTAGTTGTGAAAAAACAGCAATAAAACTATATAAAGAACGACTTCCTGACATTGTTACAATGAATATTGTCCTAGAAAATGATGACAATGGGCTTAATGCGTTAAAACAAATAATTAAATTTGACAGTAATGCAAAAGTTATTATGATTTCCGCCACTGGTCATTCAAATATAGTT
>MFRL01000046.1:0-8221 GCA_001784565.1 Candidatus Melainabacteria bacterium GWF2_37_15 | reverse complement strand
CACGCTCTATTTCGCCCTCACCGAATTTTTCATGGAATACACGTGTCCCTATTTCAAATTTAGGTACAGAAACTTTAGGAGTTTGCACAGGAGCTTTAAAATTCTTGCCAAAGCTCATGTTTTTAACCGGCTCTGAATATTTATCAATGTTGGTGCGCGGTGCACACCCTACCTTCACTGTTACAGTTTCTTCAGTTCCTTTGGTGTTGGTACTGAGCAGGCTGTGCGGTATCTCATCAAGAAAGCGGCTTGGCATTAAGTACTTATAATCCCCGTAAATCAGGCGCCGCTTCGCAAAGGTAAGGAACAACTTTTCCTCAGCCCGTGTTATGCCTACATACATCAACCGCCGTTCTTCTTCCATCTCCTGCTGCTTGGCAAGTGAACGGGAATGCGGAAAAAGCCCCTCTTCCAGCCCGGCCATGAACACTACAGGATACTCCAGCCCCTTTGCTGAATGGAGGGTCATTAATGTAACAGCTGCATCCCTGTCCACCACTGTATCCAGGTCACTTATAAGGGACATTCTCGTCAAAAACTCTCCAAGTTCGGTACTAAGGCCCATGTCTTCCTGTTCACGCGCCACACTGATGAATTCCTGAAGGTTTTCTATCCTGCTTTCAGCTTCCTGTGTTCCTTCAGCCTTTAACTCATCAATATATTCTATTTCATCAATAACAACCGATATAAACTCGCTTAAATTATACTCTGCAGACTTATCTATCAAGTCTTTAATAAGCGCTGCAAACTCTTTAAGCTTTTTGACTACCTTTTCGCTAAATTCTTCCTGCTCTTCTATTCTTTCCAGAACATTAAACAAGGACATATGCAGCCTTTTCGATATTTCATCAAGCTTTTTAACTGTTGTTGCGCCTATTGACCTTTTTGGCACATTGATGATCCTTTTCAGGCTCTGGGAATCGCTTGTGTTATAAATTAACTTTAAGTAAGCAATTATGTCCTTAATTTCTTTTCTCTCGTAGAATTTCGTACCGCCCACCATAGTGTATGGGATTTTTCTTGTCATAAAGGCTTCTTCTAATGAACGGCTCTGTGCGTTTGTTCTGTAAAGAATCACGCAGTCATTAAGCGTAAATTTATCTTTGGTAGTGAGTTCCTGGATTTTATCCAGTATAAAATGTGCTTCCTGGCTTTCATCCTGGGATTCATGGCATATTATCTTTTCTCCCTGACCTTTATTTGAGAAAAGTTTTTTTGAAATGCGCTCTCTGTTGTTAATTATGACGTTGTTGGCAGCCTCAAGTATTGTGGTGGTGGAGCGGTAGTTCTGCTCAAGCTTAATTAATTTTGCTCCCGGGAAGTCTTTCTGGAAATTGAGCAGGATTTTATAATCTGCGCCTCGCCAACTGTAAATGGATTGGTCAATATCACCTACAACACAAAGGCTGCCGGTTTGCTTTCCTCTGTAGAGCAAGTCTACCATACTGTATTGCGGCATGTTAGTGTCCTGGAACTCGTCAACCAGTAGATGTTTAAACTTTGACCTGTATTTTTCCAGCACCTGTGGACAGTTTTCAAACACTCTTACAGTTGACACAAGCAAATCGTCAAAATCAAGCGCATTGTTTGTTCTTAAAAGGTCTTCATACGTTATGTAAACCTTTGCTATGCTTTCGCTTCTATAATCCCGCGCAGTTGCAGCGAACCTTTCTGCGTCAAGCATTTTATTTTTTGCTGTGCTGATAATTGTCTTTACCGATCGGGCCTGGTAAAGCTTATCATCGAGGTTTTCAGCCTTAACAGCCTGCTTTATGAGGCTAAGAGAATCATTTTCATCAAATATGACAAAATTTGAACGCCTGTATAATTCACCATTAACCAAATAATTTTCTATGTCATGCCTTAAAATTTTTCCGCAGATACTGTGGAATGTACCTATCCAGAGATGTTTTGCAGCCGCCTCGCCGAGCAGGAATTCCAGCCTTTTAGTCATTTCCTTTGCGGCTTTGTTGGTGAAGGTTACAGCAAGTATTTCCCAGGGCTTTGTGCCTGTGTGGACGAGGTGTGCTGCCCTGTGAGTCAGCACACGTGTTTTCCCGCTACCAGCTCCTGCCAGTACCAGTAAAGGGCCTTCCCCTAGTGTAACCGCTTCTTTTTGTGCGGGATTTAATCCGTTTAATAAGTTATCTATCATCTTAAAATCCAATTTTTTTAGGTTCTCTGGGCGTTTCCAGCAAGTTATTTAATACCTGGATTATATCAAATATTTTATTATCCTGTTCTTGAAGTTTGTGGTCATTAGTTTCCATATAAAGCAACAACAGTTTTTTAAGTTCACTTACTTCCTGTACAGGGGTTGTAGCTAACTGCCTAAGTTTGTTAAATACCCTGATTATCTGAATACTAACAGCCACGGCCTTTGGGCTATTTAGTATATTGGATAACATTAATACACCATGTTCTGTAAAAACATAAGGGGTATAGCGTCTTCCTCCATAGTTTACACTTGAGATCACAAACTGTGATCTCAAGTTTTTCCATTCCTCGTTAGTAAGCTGGAACATAAAATCTTCAGGGAAACGGTCAAGGTTTCTTTTGATTGCTTGATTTATAATTCTTGTTTCAACCTCATAAAGCAAAGCTAAATCGCTATCGAGCATTACTCTCTGGCCGCGAATAGTAAATATTTTATTTTCTATTATTTGTATTGGTATAAGATTAGTCATAATTTTTAAGCTATAATTTATTGGCAATAAAAATATTGTCCTACTATATTATTAAGTATTATAATAAAAAATACATCTTTTAAAGTTTAATTTATGTAAACATAGGGAAACAAGGAATGACAGAAGATAAAACACGCCCTTCGATAATGGTACCAACAGGTAATTTAGATAATGTTGATGATCTGCCGGAAGTGTCAGATCAGTTAGCGCACGAATTAGCTACAATCCAGCAAGCAGCTAAAAAAATAGCTATTATAGGCAGCAGAAACCTTCCTATAACTCATCAACAGATAATTGAAACCCTCACGTATGCGCTGGTTGTCCAGGGCAATACAATCATTACGAGTGGAGGATCCAGCGGTACCAATGCTGCGGCAATTAAAGGCGCAATGAAAGGTGATCCGCAAAAGCTTAGAGTTATTCTTCCCCAGACTATAGGCCAGCAACCATCTGATGTTCAGGACCAGCTTATCGGGATTCCAAATATGGTAGAGCATCCTGACAGGGCAATGATGACGCTTGCTGATGCCAGCAGAATTTGTAACAGGGAAATAATTGACGAATGTCAGCAGATGATATGTTTTCTGTCACACACAAGCGGCACTCTTCATAAAGCGGTAGGATATGCTGAAGAGACCCACAAGGTAGTTACAACGTTTTACCTGGATTAAAAAAGTGTTTAAAAAGGAGTTGTTAGTCAGTTTTTTGGTTTTTTGCTTTTTAAGCATGCCAATTTCGGCATGGGCGGAAGTTGATGAGATAAATTTATATTTCGACCAACAAGGTAAACCCTATGATTATAAGCTTTGGGAAAGAAAAGGCAAATTTGAACAGAAGACATTTGAAGTAGGATTCAGGCTGTTAAATTCTAGCGAAGTTAAAAATAGGGTAGCGTTTAGCGTTTACGAGAAAAATAATTTAATCAATGCTTATGCATTCTGGCTCAGCTCAAATGTCATAGTTACTGAAGAAATGTTTTCCTATATTGATAATGATGACGAATTAGCAGCATTATTAGCACATGAAATAGGCCATATACAGCAATACGACAGTATTAAGACATTTTGTATAAAAATGATAGATATTCCTAACTTTACATCAAAACATTATGAGCATGACGCTGATAAAAGAGGTGTGGATTTAATGGCCAATGCTGGGTATAACCCGCTGGCAATGATTACTTTTTTTAATAAACTAAGTCATGAAGATCATTGGTTTATTCGCAAACTGGATAAAATTTTCTGGTTCCAATCTCATCCAACAGGTACCAAAAGGCTGGCCAAAATCTACAACCACATCCTCATCAACTATCCGCAGTTCATTACAAAAGGCTACGATAACCCCTATTACGCAAACTTTCTCATGAATGCGGAGAAAGATGAGAATATTAAAAAAATTAAAGATAAGCATGACTTATAATTATTTAGACGAATAATAATCCTTCAAGGTATTTTTATAGTCTTCCATGTTCCTTTTTGCTTTCATTTTATTTTCCCACCGCTCTCCATTGGCTTTGGAGATTATATCTGCCAGTTTTTGGACTTCATCGCCTTTTTTCGCCAGAATATTAGCTTTTATTTTATCTTTTAATACTTCCATCCATGCTTCATCAGCAAGTTCTAACAATTCATCACGATAGCTGCACTTATCTTTGTGAGAATGTTCATGTTTACAGGCGCATTGGTAGTGTTCGCCGCATTTGCAATATCCTTCATTCTGTATATGTTCAGACATATTTAAGCTCCTTATATAAACTAAGAAACTACACATTACATTTAAATTAATGTAAAATAATGCTACTAATATCTAATTTTATTCCAAATCTTTAATTGACATGAAAACAAGTGTTAGTTACTATATTAATGCAAAACAGTGACGGGATGTAGCGCAGCTTGGTAGCGCACCTCGCTTGGGACGAGGGGGTCGCACGTTCAAATCGTGTCATCCCGATTTTAATTAAATAAATGCAAATGCGGAAGTAGCTCAATTGGCAGAGTACCTGCCTTCCAAGCAGGATGTTGCGAGTTCGACCCTCGTCTTCCGCTCCATTTTATAAAGAACCAAATTTTTTTCATAATTGCGGCGGGCGTCGCCAAGTGGTTAAGGCCTCGGATTGTGGTTCCGATATACGGGGGTTCGAATCCCCTCGCTCGCCCCATTTTTTATTTTTACCCAAATTTACCATTGCATTAAACGGTGTGTTTAAGTCATATTCTAGCTTTGAACCGTTTAAAAATAAGTTCGAGAAAACCAATTTTACAATTTTGCGTTTATCATCGTTTCCCGAACTTTCAAATAAACTATATGACCTTGAAGTTAAGTCTAACAAGTATTGCAGGGTAACTGCAAAGTTCTCATCAGCTTCGGCAAAGCTGTTAATTTTATTTCTAATATTGTACTGCTCTGACCTAAGTTCATCGGCTTTTTTGTCATACTCATCCTTTGTAATACTCTGTTCGATTCTTACTTCAAGCAATACATTTAATTTATTTTGAATTTCGTTATATCTTTTCTGCAAAGTTTTAATTGACGCGTCGTTAAAATCTTTTTTAGCTTCAAAACTGGATTTGATAGTATCTTTGATTTCACTCAAAATACTTTCTGGTATAACCATACTTTTTAATACTGATGATATGACAGTTAAGGCCTGTTTTTCATTTATAGATTTACAATTGCATCCAGTTTTTGTATTAGGTCTTAAATAAACATACCTGCCTTTTTTTATTTCTGGGCTTATAGCGCAATCACAATGCTTACATCTGATTAACCCTTTAAATATAAATTCTTTTTTAGTACCTTTAGAATAAACTTTAGTCCTGCTTTTACGCACGTTTTCGCATTGCATGAAAAGTTCTTTTGATATTAACTGCGGGTACTTGTGCGGGTAGTGGTTATTCTTATATAGCATTATTCCTTTGTAAAAAGGATTTTTCAGGATTTTATCTATGTAACTTACTTGTAAATATTGTTTTGACTTGGTTTTATTCCTTAATCCCCATTCAACAGTCTTTTTCCTTATTTCTTTAAGCGAGTATAGCCCTGTAGCATATTCTTCAAAAATTCTTTTAACTAATATAGCTCTGTCAGGGTCAAGTATTACATCCGATTTATCGTTTACATCTTTTACATTCAGGTATCCAATAGGTGCAATGCCTAAAATAGTACCGTCCTGCAATTTCTTTTCAAATGACCTTTTAACATTATCAGATATACAGTTAGTAAAATTTTCTGACATCATAACAAACATTTGATAGGCCATTATTTGAGAGCTGTTAGCATTTTCATCCAATATCTGGCCTTCTACATTAAAATGCAATACAAGCCGCCCTGACCGCCTTAAATCTTCTAAAATAGGAACTTCTTTAAAACTTCTTTGTAATCGGTCAACCTTATCGCATACCAGTGCAATTTTTTCCTTTTGGTCTTTGATAAAGTCAATCATTTTATAAAAATCAGGTCTTTCGCCCCTTGTTGAGCTTTCAACAATGGTAAATTCCCTGATAATGTCTAAATCTTTTCTTTTGCAGTAATCCCGCAAACGGTTAATTTGTGCACTGATAGAATGCCCTTCTTCCTGCTCTTTTGTTGATACTCTTGATAATATTACTGCTTTCATTAATTATTATCCTTGTATAGCCTGTATTGTGTCTAATTCTTTTGCTATCTTGCGTTTTGCCAGCCTAAGTTCTACATCTTCCTGATAGCGTAAAAAGAAGCCTTCTGACATACCAAAATACTTGCATAGCCTTAAATCAGTATCGGCCGTTATTCTTCTATCGCCTTTTACTATTTGATGAATACGGTTAGGCGGTACATGTATAGCTTTAGCAAGTGCATTTTGAGATATTCCAAAGGCGTCTATAAATTCTTCTTTTAGCATTTCGCCTACTGTCGTTAATTCAATATATTCAGTCATTATAAAAATCCTTTATTTTTTAACTTATTAATATTATATGGTACGTATCAAGTAAATACAAGTGTTAAATTTTTATTTTTAATGATAATCCACTATTTCAACATCAAAAGCATAAGTATCAAGCCATCTAAAACAGATGCGCCACTGGTCGTTTATTCTTATGGAATACTGCCCCTGTCTATTACCTTTTAATGCTTCAAAACAGTTTTTCGGCGGGGTTTTAAAGTCTGATAAGTTTTTATACAAATTTATCATCATTAGCTTATTTAACGCCCTTTTATGAATATCAGCAGGAAGTTTTTTTGAAAATCCTCCATTCCATAATTTTTCAGTTTCCTTGCACTTAAAAGACTTTATCATTTACCCGTAATCCTTCCATTTTTTGTAAATCTAATCTAACACGTTGAAACACACTAAACAAATAATTCTCAATTTGACCGAATTTTTTTAAGTCATTGTTTAGTCCAATACATAGCAGCATATGATGCCACTGACGGTATTGCAAACTTTGATTCTGTTGATGATATCAGGAATGACAGCACAATGATGGCATACATTGCCGGACAATGGCATACATAGAAGTAATATTTCAGAGAAACGGCTCAGTAGCGCACAAACTGAGCCGTTTTTTGATAAATTGTGTCAGACTTCCTGATATTTCGTCTCAAGCTAACTGTCTCTTTACAATTTCCTTTGGGTTGTTGCAAAGAATCATCTGAATTTTTGTCAATGTTCCTTATTGAACATAATTTAAAAGCAGAAATTGTATCTGGACAAAGAGGAATGCAAACACATGTTTGGGTGGAGTGTGATGGATACATAATTGACATAACCGCTGACCAGTTTGATGAAATTAGCGAAAAAATCATAGTAACAAGAAATAGAAACTGGTATTCAACTTTTAAAGAGCAACAAAGGTATACTATTAAGCCTCCATATGATTATTTTGATATATTTAAAGAAAACTTATTAAAGCACTACAAAAATATAAGTGAAAAAGTTAATAGTCAAATACTTGTTAAATAAACTTATTTATTTGCCTTCTTGTTCTTTTTGATAAGATTATTGCTTTCCTTATTCCTACCCCTGCACCCGCTGAATCCTGTCTAATTCTCCCGCTATCTGCCGCTTCGCTTGCCTTAATTCGATGTTTTCCTGCATCCTCAAAAAATACCCTTCGGATAAACCGAAAAACTTTGTAAGTCTTAAATCTGTGTCGGCTGTTATTCTTCTAGTGCCTTTTAATATCTGGTGAATGCGATTAGGCGGTACAAATATAGCCCTCGCAAGCGCATTTTGCGAAAGCTCGTAAGGTTCCATAAATTCTTCTTTTAATATTTTACCAATTGTTGGTAATGGAATATATTCAACCATTGTTTATATCCTGATTTATCTAATATAATGCTATTATATATTACGTAATAGGTAAATTCAAGTCTTTAATGATAATCTACTATTTCAACGTTAAATGCATGGTTATCAAGCCAGTTAAAACATATACGCCACTGGTCATTTATTCTTATAGAATACTGCCCTTGTCTATCGCCTTTAAGGGATTCTAAACAGTTTCCTTTATTAGTTTGTAAGTCTAAAATATCTGCTGCCGCATCTATCAAAA
>MFRL01000045.1 GCA_001784565.1 Candidatus Melainabacteria bacterium GWF2_37_15 | reverse complement strand
TTTTACATAAAAACTAACTCTTTTTCTGGACTAATTATAGGGGGGCAGGACAGCTGAATTATTAACAGACACTTGGACTATGATTGGTTTGCCTTATACTATTAAAAACCAAGGAACAACTTGAGGAATAAGATGAAAATTGTGATTGAAACTGAATGTGGTAGCGACTTTCAGAAAAAATTTCTTGATAATGCTTTAAGACAACTGGATGCCATTAAAAAATCATTCGAAAGTGCACATCAAAAAAACAAATTTAATATAAAAATTGAAGAGAATTAATAAAATTTGATTTTAAGATTGGCGTTCTAATATATCTAAGGACATTTCATTAGTTTAAATATAATATGCTCATAATCCTAAGTCCTAATGTGTCTGTATGTAAAAGATGTAGCACATGCTATGCTCCTGATAACAGATTTTCAGGAGTTTAAAACCCAAAAAATATCTGCTACAAAAAAAACTGCAATAAATGAAATTGATAGTATCCAACATTTTCAGTTCCTTCCCAATGAAAAAGCTGTTTATATGTTCGATCCTCCTTTGGGCGATAAAAGACTTTATCCGAAAAGCTGGAAAGGTAAAGTTGAGAGCATTCTAGGGCAGGAAAATCACGGAAAAATTAATAGTGAAATACTTTTCTTAATAAGTTTTTTATTAAATGCACCTGATAAGTCATACTTTATTGGTCTATTTCCTGGCACTTTTTTAACCACTTCAGGACGAGTTCATTATAATATCAGAAAATATTTAACAGAGAAGGCCTTAATTGGAGTTATAAAGCCAAAATCTGGTCACGTTTTAGTTATCGGGCAAAAAGGATTAGATGCACAGGCTTATACTGAATACTCTGCTGTAACTATAGACAAAGAATTAAAGCCTGAACAACTTGAATTAATAGCGAAAGAATTGATAAAGGGTAAGGATTTAAACTTTGAGCAAATTTCAGGATATGACGAGGATTTTTATGTACGAGTTCTTGATAGAGAAAAAGAATGCGAAGAGCATTATGCTGATATCAGAGGATATCAGGTTTTCTTGCCTTCAGTAAAGCATAAAGTTATAAAAGAACCGACAACCCCAAACGAATTAATAAAACAAATAGACGATAAAGAAGAATATATAAAAACCAAGTATAGTGGGTTAAAAACCAAGCTGTCAGATTTAAAATACGAAGAACCGAAAGAAAAAGCAGAAATAGTCTGGTTTTTAGATGAAGAAAAAATAAATGAAGATAATAAATCAATCGTGGAGGCTTTAAATTATTTTTATTCATTTGAACATAAAGACTTGCCTATTGCAGATTTAGACAAATGGCAATCCTTAATTCTTGATTCAAGACTCGGACTTTATCAAATATTTGATTATTTAAAACTTTTGTTTAACGAGGGGAGAATTCGTTTTACTGACAATAAAGTCGAAATATTGTTTGCTGAAAAAGTCCAGGCTAATGAAAAGCCAGATTGGAACATATTTTCTGACCATTTTCAGGCTTATAATTATGATGAAAATGTTGAAAAGGCTTTGAGCTATGTGGACGATACCACTAAACAAATATACAAGGATTTTTGTGAATATAGCTTGTTACAGAACAGGAAAGAACCTGAAAGCACTCTTTTATTCAGCAAATCAATAAAAAAGAAAGAAATTATCTTAGCCTTTAGTGTGTTAAAGGAGCTTGGGCTAATTTTTCAAAACGATGTTGCAGAAAGTGAAGTGCCTGACAGAGATGTAATGCTTTATCACGAGTATTTGCCTTATCACCCTCTGAAAGAAGGGAGGTATTATTAATGTTTTCAGAAATATTTATTGATGATTATTGTAATTTTAATCGTTTTAAGATTGATTTCCCTAACTATAAAAACGTACAAAAACCGAATTTAAATATTTTAGTAGGGAGAAATGGCTCCGGCAACATCAATAGAACCTTCAATATGAATATTTTCTCTCCATTTATCTTTAATTTTAGGTAATTTGGGAATTTCTATTTTTTCTCCGGCACTTAATTTTTGCCAATAATCTCTTGAGGGTTTAGGAATATCATGTCGCTCACAAACTTTACCTAAACCTCTGTCTGAAATGCCAAATTTCTTTGAAATATCCATTATTGGCTTAGTCCAAACAAGGTCATATAATTCTTTGCGTGTTATTGTTTTTGTTATTTTCTTTTTAAGCATATTTAAAAATTACAATTCATTAGTATCAATTATCAATCCATAATTTGAAATATCTTTTATTATTCTCATTAAAATATCCCCAGGGGCAACAAACAACCCTTGGGTGCTAATTTATCATATGTTGATAGAACACAACTAACTTCAAGACAAATGAATGGAAGGCTTGTAAGGAAAACGCTATCTTTTTCCAAGAAAGGACGATTCCTTGAAGCTTCTTGTATCTTTGATGACTGGGTATATAATCTGGTTAGGACTGTAAGAACCCTAAGATATGAAGAAAAAGGTAAGTGGAAGTATATTTCACCTGCCATGAAGGCCGGAATTATTGATTATCTCTGGACTATTGAAGAACTTCTAAAAACAGTCGTTAATCCTTCAACTTAATTGCGGGAGACTACCGATAATCCAAAATTTTAAAAAAATATCCATTTATTTTTGTGCCTAGTATAATAAAACTATGAAACTAACAGGCCTGCAAATATTTAAATACCTGCCCGGCGGCAAAAAAGAACCCGAAGCTAACTGCAAAAAGTGCGGCTTCCCCACCTGCATGGCATTCGCAATGAAACTGCCTAAAGGTGAGGCAACGATTGAGCAGTGCGAGTATGTCACTGATGAATTGAAGCAGTTGTTTGAGGAATCCAGCCAGCCGCAGCAAGAAGAAGTAACATTCGGACCGCCGGAAAATCCGGTCAAAGTTGGCAATGAAACAGTCATGTATCGGCATGACAAAAAATTCGTTAACCCGACATGCCTCGCAATCAGGCTCGATAGCTCTGATGCAAACTTTGATGCAAAACTTGAAAAAATAAAGAATTATTCGGTTGAACGGGTGGGTGAAACCCTTAAAATAGACGCTGTTGCGCTTTTTGATACAGATGAAACTTTTATACAGAAGGCGGAAAAGGTTGCAGAACATAAAATCCCGTTGATACTTATGAGTGAAAAGATTGATGAGGAAACCCTTGCGAGGTTTAATGCGCCAACAATCGTTTCAGGCAGTACAGTTGAGGAACTTATAAATAAATCCCAGACCGCACTGGATAAAGGGATTAAAAATATTGTCCTGCATTTAAATAATATTTCGCCGGAAAACCTTATCTCGAGCCTTACACAAATACGGAAAGCAGCAATTGTGGATAAATTCAGACCGCTTGGCTTCCCAGTAATAACATTTCAGAAGGATGTGAAAGGATTATCCAGCGACCCTATAGAGCAAGGGATACTGGGTTCCGTGCTGATATGTAAGTATTCAAATATTATAGTGCTTGATGATTTGGATGAGGCCATAATGTATGCACTTTTAACATTGAGGCAGAATATTTACACAGACCCTGAAAAGCCGCTCCAGATTGAACCGGGCGTTTATCCGATAAGCGAGCCTGATGAGAATGCGCCTGTGTTTGTGACAACAAATTTTGCTTTAACATATTTTTCCGTAGCAGGCGAGGTGGAAGCGTCTAATATTCCATCTTACATTGTTATAACACCTTCTGATGGCATGAGTGTACTTACGGCATGGTCAGCGGATAAATTAAACGGGGAAATTATCGCTAAAACCATTAAGAATTATAAGATTGAGGAGCTGGTAAAGCATAGAAAATTAATAATACCTGGATACGTAGCTGTTTTAAAAGAGGAAATTGAGGAAGAGCTGCCGAATTGGGAAGTTATTATTGGAACAAATGAAGCTGTAGATATTGTAGAGTTTTTAAAACAATATAGAGCTCAATACGTTATATAGAAAGCGTTTCAGCTCCCGTATAAAGATGTTATATGGATTTCAGGAATTTAAAAATTTTAGTTGTAAAATATATCTTAAATAAAGAAAAGTGTAGAGATTACATTTATCAGAATTAAGGAAAGATCAGGTTTGAGTATATGAGGACACTAACAAAAAACACTATACAGCAAAAAGAAGATAATGGATTTGTAAGTAAAATTTCTAATATATTTAGCAGTATAGGTTTTATCAGTGAAAAAGACAGAACATATTCACTGGCAGATCATATTTCATACCTTTTAAAAGCTTCTGAAAATTCAGATCCTAAAACAAAAAACAAAATTGAAAATCATATAGTGAAATTAGGGAAAAAAGCAGTTCCAGCGCTTGTTGAATCTTTATTTGAAACCGCAGGATCTACCCGTGGAATGATAGCAATGATTCTCATCAGAATTGGCACTCCATCAATAAGTTATGTGGAAAAAGCAGTACAAAATAATCCTGAATTAAATTGGATTTCTGATTATATAATTAGCGAAATCGAGGGTTCTCAGGTTAAATTGGGTTCGTATTTTGAGAATAACAGCAGAGAAGCCGTTCTGGTAGGTTAATTTAAGTTTTAACAATGAAAACCTTATTTGATAAGACAAAACTCAAAAACTTTGAGTTTAAAAATCGCTTTATTCGCTCGGCAACTCATGAAGGATTTGCTGAAAAAGACGGCAGTATGACCGATGCACTCATCAATATGTATGAAGGCGTAGCAAAAGGCAGCATCTCCACCATAATTACCGGTTTTGCGTTTGTTATGCCAGGTGAGCCGTCCAGCCCGGGGATGCTTGGGGCTTATGATGATAGGTTTATTGAAGGATTTAAAAAACTCACGGATACTGTGCATAAATATAATGCAAATATAATCTTGCAAGTTGCAGAAGGCGGAACGCAGGCGAAGTTTAACGTAAAAAAACGCACAATTTATGGCCCCTCCGCTGTTGAGCATAAATATATAAATATTACCCCTATTGAGATGACGCAGAATGATATAAAAAAACATGTTAATGCATTCGGGGATGCAGCACTGAGGGCGAAAAAAGGTGGATTTGACGGTGTGCAGATTCATGGAGCCCATGGGTATTTATTAAGTCAGTTTTTAACTCCTTATTACAACAGGCGTAATGATAAATATGCTGACAGTATTGAAAATCGGGCAAGAATTATTTTTGAAGTTTATGAAAATATGCGGGAAAAAGTTGGGGATGATTATCCTATTTTTATAAAAATAAATTGCTCGGATTTCATGGGGGACGAGGGTTTAACACCTAAAGAGAGTAGGTTTGTTTGCAAAAAACTTGATGAAATGGGCATTGATCTTATTGAAATAAGCGGTAATGTTGGATTTAACACTACTCAACCTGAAATTATTCAGACTAATATAAATACAGATAAATCAAAACAGTGCTATTTTTCTGAATATGCCAGAATTATCGCTGAGGAAGTCGGTGCTCCTGTTGCGGTTGTTGGGGGAAATAGAAATCTGAAATTAATGAGTGAAATCCTTAATAATTCGAATATTGAATATTTTTCTCTATGTAGAAGCGTGTTGTGTGAAGCTGACCTTATTAATAAATGGCAGGAAAATCCTGAATATGAGCCTAAATGTTTATCCTGCAACAAATGCTGGTCGTTAAAAGGTAATGTCTGCATATTTAATAGAAAATAAAAAACTCCATTTCTAGAATGGAGTAAGGGGAGTTTGAGTGTTAAGGAGTTGTCATTTATCAAGATGTCAAATCTGACAATTTGTTCCCGAATAATATATAATTTTTAAATGAAACAATTAATAGCTGTGATACCTGTTTATAATGAACACGAAATAATAGATAAAGTCCTGAATGACTGGTTAAATATATTCAAAAATATTGGCATAGATTTCGAAATTCACATTTATAACGACGGGTCAACCGATAATACCCTTGATAAATTAAAAGATTTAAGCAAAATACACCCGGAAATTATTGTTCGTAATAAACAAAATACAGGCCATGGCCCAACTCTTGCCCTTGCTTATAAGGAAAATGTAAATAATGCCGAATGGCTATTTCAGGCTGATTCTGATAATGAGATATCTCCTGATTATTTTGAAAAATTTTGGAATGAAAGGAATCAAGCAAATCTTTTAGTCGGTAAAAGAATTTACACAAATAAAAGCTTAATCAGGGTATTTATTACTTTTATTGCGGGTGTGCTGGTAAAAGCATTGTTTGGTTGTGGTATAAACGACGCTAATGTACCTTTCAGGCTTTTCAAGACAGATAAATTTAAGGAATTTGTGCTATCCTTGCCGGAAAAAACAATGGTTCCCAATATTTTAATGTCAGGTTATGCTTGTTCAGGGAAATCTAAAATAATAGAAATCCCGGTGAATTATACGTTTCGGCAGACTGGTACCTCTTCTATAAAAGGATTGAAGCTCTTAAAAACAGCTTTTCAGTCCTCAATAAGTGTTTTTGCATACAGGTTAAAGGCTAGTTTATGAAAAAATTAGATATATTTTTAATATTTGTTTTAATTCTGGTTTTAATAATTTTTGCCTTGAATAACATTCATAACCCTAACCTGTGGTACGATGAGGCGGGGCAGTTCCTTATGGCAAAGGGATTAAACCATTTTAGCCCTTTTTTAGCACCTGCAAGCACTAATATTGCAGATGTTATTTACAATAATTCTATATACAACAGGGACCCGGGCGGATTTACATTACTTTTATTCTTTTATACACTGGTTAGTAATTCTATAGAATGGCTACGTTTTTTACCTTATTTGTTTTTTGTTTTATCTGTAGTTGCTTTTATTGCGATAACAAAGGAGTTATCAGGTTCATTAAGACTAGGGTTAATTTCCGGCTTGCTATTTTTCCTGCTTTTACCAACAAGAATATTATTATATTTTGCTTTTGAGGTAAGAGCATATTCAATGGAAGTCTGCGGGATTTTTATGTGTTTTTACTTATTGCTTAAGACTTACCGGAACCCAGATAAAATAAATCTTTTGCTTTTAGGGCTTGTGTCAGCTTTTTTTATGGGTTCACGGTATAGTTTCTGGGTTTATGCTTTTATAGTTACTCTGGCTTTATTTATTTATGTATTTAAAAATTCCCTGAAAAACTTTGTATTAAAAGGGTATTTGTATTATTTGCCTTTACTTATAAGTACATTATTCTTTATATTTACCGCCGCAATAGCTCATAGTGCCAGAATACTGCCACATACGTACGATTATATGCTTGCTTACCAGGATTTAGTAATGAAGATTCAAATATTTAAGCTGAATTTTCTTCATTTATCTGCATTACCGGTTACGATTTTTTTAATTACTTTTTTATTTCTTAAAAATAAAGATAAAAAATTCAGTATGTTATTTTTTGTTGTGATTTTCTATGAATTAATTTTTATTGCTCTGTCTTTTATGGGAAAACACCCGTGGCATATTTATGGCAGGTGGTCTATAGGTTTACATGCGTTGAGTATCTCGTGTAGTACAGCTTTATTATCACTTATATACAATAAATTTAACAATGTCAGGTATTTAAACCTATTTTTGGTGCTCGTAATTCCGTTCATTACTTTGAATTTTATAAAAGATAAAAAAATTCCTGATAAGGACGATTTATTATCTTCAATTATGCAACTGGAAAAAGCTGACAAGAATTTCTACAATTACAAATATTTTATTCCTAATGAAACAACACCGGTTATTAAATACCAGTTTGAATACGGGAAATTAGCAGATGAAAAGTACAGGAAAATTTATCCTGGAAATATGATCATGGATGATAAAAATAATAAATTAAAAGGAGCTAATGTTGTGCTTTTTACCTACTATTTCCCGCAGGAACGAAGGGAAATGCTGAATAAGCTCAATGAAGGCGGGGGGTTTAATTACAAATGGTTTAATGGCGACATAGTATTTATAACTCGGGATGCTTTAAGTGATACCCCGTTGCCTGCTCAAAATTATAAGCAGCCTTGAGCATTAATTCTTCAGACAGCACCGGCCCAAGTAACTGCATACCAACCGGCAGTCCTTTTGTGTCAAATCCGCACGGTAAGCTTATGCCGGGCAGGCCGGAAAGGTTTGCCATAAGTGTGCAGATGTCCATAAGGTACATGCTCAGCGGATCATCAGTTTTTGAGCCAATTTCAAACGCTGTTACAGGACATACAGGAGAAAGCAGTAAATCCACACTCTCAAAAGCTTTATCAAAGTCTTTCTTAATCAGGGTACGCACCTGCTGGGCCTTTTTGTAATATGCATCGTAATAGCCGGAACTCAAAGCGTATGTCCCAAGCATAATCCTTCTTTTTACTTCCTCTCCAAAGCCTTCTGCTCTGGTTTTAGTGTACATTTCGAGTAGGCTTTCTGATTTAGGGGTTCGATAGCCGTATCTAACTCCGTCAAATCTCGCAAGATTTGAGCTGGCCTCTGCCATAGCGATTACATAATACGTAGAAATAGCGTATTTAGTGTGAGGAATGGATATTTCCTCAATATTTGCGCCCAGGTTTTCATATGTTTTTACAGCATTTTCAATTACAGCCTTAACGTCAGGGTTTATTCCATCCCCGAGCATTTCAGATATAACACCGATCCTCAGTCCTTTTATGTCCTCTTTGATTCTTGCTGTATAGTCGGGAACAGGTTGATTTATAGAAGTGGAATCCATCGGGTCATGCCCACTTATTGCCTGCAAAGTGAGGGCTACATCCTCAACGCACCTGCCAAATGGTCCGATCTGGTCAAGACTGCTGGCGTACGCAATTAATCCAAACCTTGAAACCCTGCCGTATGTTGGCTTCATCCCAATAATTCCGCAGAAACTCGCAGGAAGCCTTATACTTCCTCCGGTATCAGAGCCGAGCGCCAGAACAGATTCACCTGATGCAACAGCTACAGCAGAGCCGCCTGAGCTGCCCCCCGGTACCAAATTAGTATCCCAGGGATTTCTTGTAATTCCAAAGGCGCTGGTTTCCGTGGAACTCCCCATTGCAAACTCGTCCAGGTTTGCCTTTCCGATTATGGGAACCAGGTTTTCCTGTAGTTTTTTTACTATGGTGGCATCATAAGGAGGTACAAAATTCTTTAAAATATTACTTGCAGCCGTTGTAGTGGTGCCTTTTACACACATGTTGTCTTTTATAGCTAAGGGTATTCCGGCAAGCGGCGGCAAATCAGCGTTTATTTTTATTTTTTCATCAACTTCCCCGGCTGTTTTATATGCCAGATCTTTAGTAAGTGATATAAAGCTGTTTAGCTTGTTATTCACTTCTTTGATTCGTTTATATGATTCATCGAGCAGCTCTTTAGCTGATATTTCCCTTTTTAATAGTAATTTTCTTAGTTCTGATGCGGTTTTATAATGATGCATTTGTGTTTCCCCGTTTAAAATGAATATTTGTATCGTATTTCTTGTCCAGTAGTAAATCAATAGATAGTTCTGGCTTTTTATAATCGTTTCTTGCCAGTTCTTTTCTAATAAATACTGCGCTGAACTCGTCCTCGAAAACCATTTTCCAGTTTTTTTCCTGTTTTAATGCTTCATATGCGTTTTTATAGTTTTGAGTTAATTTAGACGCTAATATTATGTCTGTATCGTATATTTTAAGAAAATTATCCCAGGAAATATTTTTATGAGGGCTGCTATTATAGTTTATCAGCCTGTGTACAAGATAAAATGTTTCTTCAGGGTATACTTCCTCAAACCGTCCATCAAGGGCTATTAAGCAATTAGGGTATAGTTTCCAGGCAATATAACTTCCCCAGTGAAATACTGAAACAAGATTTCCTTTAATATTATTCTGGCGTATGAATTCCACTGCGCCTACCGGGAATTTGTTAATAGGTACGATTGTACATATGGGATTAAATATCATTAAAAATAGCCCGCATCCGAGTATAATGGTATAAATTATGGCATTTTTAGATAAATCCAGGACATAAAGGATTTTATGATTTATATACTTGCCAATTTCCCGGAAAATGGCGTAAAAATCGTGATATAGGAAGCTTGCGGCAGAAATTACAAAGAATGACTGATGTTTAATGTGATTTAAGGCAAGATATAACGTTATTCCCAGTAGGATAAATTTTACTTTATCAATTTCCTTAAAATTTGGTTTGTTCTTTATAAAAAAGTAAATGATACTTATAGCAGATATTAAAATAACGATTTTAATTATGATCCAGGTGTTCCAGCTATAAAACAAATTTGTTATTTGCCATTCACCTATTAGAAACCTGTCCATTGTTGTGGCATAAAATATGTATTGTAAGTACTTAAGCCCGTATGGATTAATTAAAGTAACCAGTGCTGTTGGCAATAAAGCTATAAAATATTTACGGCACGGCTTTTGGTTTAAAAATTCACCTACTCCGTATATGAGAAGCAGGCCTATCCCTGCAACAAAGCCACCATGAAGGTTTGCCCATATCAACATAGTTACAGGCATAATCCATAAAAGCCGTATTTCTCCTCGCCTTACTCTTTCCAGTATATAAATCCAAAGCGTAAAAAACGTAAAGGTAAACATCTGGCATCTTACAGTTTGGCATATGCCACCAAACGTAGCCAGTATAACCAGAAAATAAAATAGAATGTTTTTATGGGCATCGGGCTTGGGGTTTTGAAGTCCAATTATTCTGGTGATAAGGAACAGTACAGTGAACATAAGCGTGATTTTTAACGCCATTAGTCCTATATCGCCAAACTTGTCTGCTAAAAAATAAAAAATTACACCTGAACCCCATTCATGATCTGTCCATAGTTTAGTGACTGTATAAGAGAAGATGTCATGGTTTATAACACCGCCTGTCTGTAAAAACAGTTTTCCGACAGCTAATCTTGCCATTAAATCATAATCTATGTCATTAAATCTGACCGCATATACCCAGCAAAGAATAAAAAGAGCGGGATAAAAGAAATATTTTCTCAACATATTTAATATAACCTGAACAAATGATACTATTTAAATATTAATTAAAAAGACGGAGAAAGTGAAATGAAAAAATATTCCATAGGTATTGACCTTGGGGGTACAAAGATATTAGCCGGTGTTATTGATACAGAAACCGGGGAAATAGTTGCTTTTGCTAAAAAGAAAACCCAGAAAGATAATGAATCAATCCCTGATAAAATAATTCAGTGCGTAGAAAAAGCTCTTGCAGAGGCAGAAATACCGATTTCGCAAATTTCCTCACTTGGTATAGGTGCAGCGGGACAGGTCGACAGGGAAAATGGCATTCTGATCGCAGCCCCAAATTTAGACTGTTATGATGTAGAGCTCAGAAAAATCCTTGAAAGTAAATTTAAAGTGCCTGTTTTTGTTGGCAACGACGTAGAAGTAGCCACTATTGGCGAAATAACCTTCGGAAACGGTGTAGGATATAAAAACCTTGTATGTATTTTTGTGGGAACCGGCGTAGGTTCAGGAATAGTATGTAATGGAAGAATATACAGCGGAGCAACAGGTACAGCAGGAGAAATTGGTCATATAATCGTGCATTCAGGCGGAAGACAGTGCGGATGCGGAGAACATGGCTGCCTGGAGGCTTATGCTTCAAGGACGGCCATTGAAAAGAAAATTACCGGAGCATTAAAAAAAGGACAAAAGTCAGTTATCAGTAATTTAATGGATGATAGCGGCAGGATTAAGTCCAGGCACATTCAGAGAGCGCTTGAGTTAAATGATGACTTGGTTTTCAGCACAGTAACCCAGGCATCAGAGTATTTAAGTTGCGGCATAGCTTCTGTAATTAACTTCTTTAATCCTGAATTAATAATTATAGGTGGTGGTTTGATAGAGGCTGTGGACTTTTTCTATGAAATGACTGTGAAAAAGACGCAGGCAAAAGCGCTTGGTGTTCCTTCTGCCGGGACACAGATCACTCGTACAAAGTTAAAAGATTATTCGGGGATTGTTGGTGCAGCGCTGCTTGAAAAATATTATGCGTCAAATAAACCTTAATTTTGGTATAATTAGGAAAATTGAACATTGAAAAATTAATAATTGGCTAAGAAGCCCGATCATTTCCCTCTGGACACGCTATAAACGTGGATAAGTCAGAGAAAGGAGGTGATGCGTGATGATTCAGGATAAAACAGAACAAGCCCTAGTTATCCTAGAGCTTATTCTGAAAATCATTCTTGAGTTGATCAAATAGGGCTTTTAAGTGGTGGAAGTTCGCACCTTCCACCCGCCTTTATTAATATTATAGCAGAGTTATAAGGTTTTTCAAGATGAACAAATTTTACATAACAACAGCCATAGATTACGTGAATGCTCCGCCGCACATAGGCCACGCATACGAAAAAATAGCCACGGATGTTATAGCAAAACACTATCGACAGCGTGGAATCCCTGTATTTTTCCTCACAGGAACTGATGAACACGGAATAAAAATTCAGAGAACCGCAGCAGAAAAAGGAATAAGCCCGCAGGAGTTTTGTGATGAAACAGCAAACAAGTTTAAAGAAGCATGGGAACTACTGAATATAAAGTATGACAGGTTTATCAGGACAACTGAACCTGATCATGAAAGAGTGGTTCAGCATATATTTAAAACTCTTGTTGATAAAGGGGATATATATAAAGCATCATATACAGGCTTATATTGTACTGGGTGTGAGGCCTTTTTGAATCCAAGAGAGCTCACTGAAGAAGGATTGTGCCCGAATCATAAGACTAAACCACAGGAAATAAAAGAAGAAAATTACTTTTTTAAGCTAACAAAATATAAAGATAGGCTAAAAAATCATATTAAAAATACCCCCGGGTTTATTATGCCTGAATACCGCGCGAATGAAGTATTAAACCAGCTTAAGGATGTTGAAGATATCAGTGTATCACGTTCAAAAGAATCAGTAAGCTGGGGAATTCCAGTGCCTGATGATGAAAGCCAGATCATTTATGTGTGGATAGATGCTCTGTCCAATTATATAACCGGTGCAGGTTATTTAAATAATGATGAATTGTTCAGACAGTTCTGGCCCGCAGACGTACACATGATAGGTAAAGACATACTTAAATTCCACGCAATATATTGGCCAGCATTGTTAATGGCGATGGAGATACCGCTTCCAAGAACTATACTTGCTCATGGCTGGATAACAATTGACCAGTCCAAAATGAGCAAGTCATTAGGGAATGTAATTGCGCCTAAGACTATTATAGACGCATATAATCTGGAAAATGGGGATCCACTCAGGTATTTCTTAATGACAACTACTCCGTTCGGCAGGGACGGTAACTATAGTGATGAGGAATTTAAAAACAAAGTCAATGCTGATCTTGCAAATAACCTTGGCAATCTCTTAAATCGCTCTCTCAGTATGCTTGTTAAGTATTTCGATGGGCATATAACTACGGAAACAGGATTTAGTGAAATTGCACAAATGGCAGAAAGCACAAAGCAGACTGTTATTGAAAAGTTTAACACATATGACCTGACAGAAGCAGCTGAAGCTATAATAAGTCTGGTTGATACGGCAAATAAATATACTAATGAGCAAGCACCATGGGCACTTGCAAAAGATGAAGCTACTATGCCTCAAGTCGGACAGGTATTATATAACGTACTCGAAACTATGAGATTTGTGAGCGTGCTGATTTATCCGTTTACGCCTAATATTGCGCAGGCTATATGGGAGCAAATGTCACTACCGGGTAATGTTTTTGATGTTTTATTGTCGGAATTAAAATGGGGTGGGTTAAAACAGGGTAAAATTGCCTCCCAGGATACTGTTAAACCCGTATTTTTAAGACTTGATTCCGAGCTGGCAGGAGAAAAGAAAAAGAAATAAATTAAGTTTTCGCCTGATTTTCAATGGGGATAATAAAGCTGAATGTTGAGCCCTGCCCGGGTTCACTTTCTACCCATATAGTACCGCCCAATGCAATAAGCATTTTTCTTGTTAATGCTAATTTAAGTCCTGTTCCGCCATATTTTCTGATTGAATTCCTGTAATTTTGGCTGTATTCGTCAAATATAACCGATGTTTCATCATTTGATAGGCCAATACCTGTATCAGTTACCTTAAATAGAAGGTACGATTTGTCATTAAAGTTTTCAGGTGTTTCAAGTCCCTGCCCCTTAAATATTTCAATATCAGGATGCAAGATTTTGAGTCTTACGGAACCCATTTCTGTGAATTTTACAGCGTTTTCCAGCACATTTAGCAGGATACGGCATAACATGGTTTCATCGGAGTACACGTTTCTTTTAACTATGTCGTGAAAATCCGCTTCAAATTGCAGGCTCTTATTTTCTGCGATTTGTTTAAATTTTTCGCACATAGGATTTAATGTTCTTATCAGGTCGAATACTTTAAGGTTTAAATCTGGTTTGTCCGCTTCTAAATTAGATAATTCCAGCAGATTATCAACCATATCAAGCAGGTTATTAGCATTTTTGTTTATTATTGTAACGTATTTGGCCTGTTTTTCATTAAGCTCACCGCAAATACTGTCAAGTAGCCCTTGAGAAAACCCTATTAGCGAATGTAAAGGAGTTTTTAGGTCACTTGACAGGCTGACAATAAATCTGTTTTTGTTACTGTTTATTTTTTCTGATGCTTCGTATTCCACCAGGAGTTTTTGAATGACCTTTTGGCTATTTGTTACGTCTCTTGCTGTAATGATTGTTTTATCTTCCTGTGGTATGGTTATGCAGGATATTTCCACGAAAATATCTTCATTTAAATGATTTTTTGATGAAAGTACCTGAATTTTTTGAGTTTCGACGCATTCAAATATTTTTTCTATTTCTGAATCAAAGAGTATAGCAATATTGCGACCTATCATTTCTTCCTGGGTATAGCCGAAAATCTGCTGCGCCCTTTCATTCCAGAAAGTAATATTGCTTGAACTGTCCATTATTATTACTGCATCAGGATAGTAATCGAAACTGTTTGACGACAAAACATCTTTTAATAAGTTTTTCACATAAGATTTTAGCTTCATAAACAAAATAATAGCATGAAATAGCTAAGGGTTATACCTTGGTGTAGCAGGCAGGGTATATGGGACTTGTTTAAAATGATAACTTTAATATGGGGATAATTTAAATAATGATAAGTAAAGTATACAGTCTTAATTTACCAAATATAAATTATTTTGGAATAAATTCATTAGTAAAAATAGCAGAAACAGCAAAGATTTTTAATGCCCGGAATGCTTTTATTGTTACAGATATAAACCTTCCTGTGACGGGAATACCGGATATTATTAAATATAACCTTGAAGAAAATGATATTAAAGCTACTGTATGGAGCGGCGCTTTTCCGAATCCACAGGATATAAATGTTGTTGAAGGAGTTAAAGTATTTAAGGAAGGCGGATTTGATAGTATTATTGCTGTTGGTGGCGGCAGTTCTATTGATTGTGCAAAAGGGATCAGGATTATACTCGATAATGGCGGGAAAATTCAGGATTATGAGGGCAATGATAAAATAAAAATTCGGAAAACTCCGCTTATAGCTGTTGCAACAACAGCGGGCACTTCATCGGAAATAATGAAGATAGCTGTTATTACAAACACAGAAATGAAGGATGTTAAGTATAAAATGGGGATTGTGGACTGGAAAGTGCTGCCTGACGCCTCTATAAATGATCCTTTACTTACTGTAAGCCTGGATCAATTTTATACAGCTGGTACGGGAATGGATGTGTTTACGCACGCAGTTGAAGCAATTATGTCACTAAATTCAAATACTGTCAGTGATACTCTGGGGTTAAAAGCTATCAATATAATTTCAAAATGGTTAAAAATAGTGGTAGATGACGGTAATAATGTTGAAGCACGGACTAATATAGTTCATGCTGTATTACTAGCCGGAATGGCTTTTAATATTGCGGCATTAGGAATAACTCACTCCCTTGCGCACCCTTTGGGTACTTATTATAACCTGCACCACGGAATGACTAACGCAATGATCCTGCCTTATGTTTGCAGGTTTAATTTCAATGAGTCAGTAGACAAACTTGCATTAATCGCAGAAGCAATGGACATAAATACAGTGAATATGTCTGTTATAGAAGCTGCGAGTAAAGCTATTGAAGGAATTGAGAAATTATTGGTTGATATTAAAGCTCCGCAAAAGTTTAGGGAACTGAGAGTGGGGACAGATAAAATAGAAAGAATGGCTATTGATGCTTACAATGATTTTTGTGCCGGTACAAGTCCCAGAAAAGCAACAGTAGAAGATTTTAAAGCTATATATGAGTCTATGATATGAACGGAAAAAGCGATTTACAATCTAAATTTACTCAATTAATAGTTAGTTCTTCGGATCCTGAAGAATTAAAGAATATGCTTGCAAAGGAAATAGCAATAGAATTAGCTGTATATAGATGCTTTTTTATAGAATATGACCCTTCTACAAACAAATTTAAAAAAGTTATAAATTCCTACAATACCCAGAAAGATGCGCCGAGTATGCTTGAGTACGACATAGAGAGTGATATGCCGGATTTGGCTTTAAAACTTAAATATATGAAGTCTGTTGTTACTCAGGATATAAAAAATGCCGAAACTTTTTTAGCTGTAAGGTTAGAATTTGGTGAAAATTTTCTGGGAGTGGTTGTTTTGCATTATGATGAAAAAAATCCTCCTATGCTGGATTTTGATTTAAGGTTTCTTATGGGTATAGCTGATTATATCAGTATTGCCTTGTATTTAAGTTCTCTTTACGCAAAAGAAAAAGCAGAAAGAGAAAGTGCAGAGTTATTAAAATCTATAGTTTCCGCCATAGCAGATAGAGAAAGGCTGATAAGAGAGGTAACTCTGACAATAAGAAACACTCAGGATATTATAAAAATAAAAAATTATGTTGTTAACCGTCTTGGGGAAATATTCAAAGCTGATAGGTGTCTTATAAGGGATTATGATCCTAAAAAAAATTATTTTTGGCCACCTGATCCAGAAGCGGAGTATCGCTCCTCAAACGATGTAAAAAGTATGACAAATTTTTGTTTATTATCTGAAACAAATATTTTATTTAGAGATTTAATGAGAAATGAAAATATATTAGTTGTTGGTAATACTGATGATTTTATTAGAAAAAATGAATTAAAAGGTACTATAGTTGAAAATTTAATTGAAGAATTTTCTATAAAATCAGGAATATTCCAGTTAGTAATAAATTTTATGGGGGAAACCATTGGGCTTTTTGCGTTACATTATACAAAAGACAAGATTACATTTTCACAGGAGGACATTGGATTTATAAAAACTATAATTGATCAGGTAGGGATCGCAATTTACCAGATTAAACTGTTTGAAAAAACAAAACAAACTGCGCAAAGAGAAAGGTTGATAAGAGAAGTAATAACCACAATTCGAAGTACTTTGGACCCTTATGAAATGAGGGGTAGGATTGTTAATGCAGTGGGTAAAGCTTTTAATGCAGACAGGTGTTATATTAGAATTTTTGATAAAAAAGCAGGAATTTTCCTGCTTCCTGATATTGAATACCTCAGCTCGCCAAGTATTAAAAGCATATTAACTGCTCCGGTGAATCAGGAAGGAATGAGATTCTTTTATCTGCAAGTCCAAAAAACAAAGAAATATACTCCGATTATTGTTAATCAGGAATTCCTTGCGGAAAAAGGGTTGCAAAATAGTCCTCTAGCAGGATATCTTCAGCAAGCAGGCATAAAAACAGATGTGGCTATTCCCATGTGGGACAAGGAGGATGAGTTATCTTTTCTGGTTCTTCATTTTCTGGAGAATGTTTCATCTTTTCCAGAGGAGTCTATTCAATTAATGAAAACATTGGGGGAACAGGTAATAATAGGAATTAACCAGGCAAAATTTTATGAGAATGTTAAGGAATCTGTAGAAAGGGAAAAACTGATAAGGCAAATCATTGAAGCAATAAGAAGTACACTTGATAAAAACGAGATTAAAAAGACTTTTGTAACTGCAATAGGGACATACCTGAAAGTAGATAGGGTTGATTTTTCAGAATATGACCCGATAAGTCAGAAGTTTCTGCCAACAGATGAAAATTCTGAATATTTAGCATCCCCAAATGTAACAAGCCTGGCTTGTTACGATTGGTCTGAAAAAGAAGCTGAGTGTTATGTCAATATAATGAAATCAAAAGTTGAAATGAATATTCCGGATATTGATAAATATGAATGGGAAAATACGCCTGAATGTTATGAAACCTTGAACTGGTTTAAAAAAATAGGAATTAGGTCAACATATAATATTCCAATATTATATGGCAATGAAATAATGGGTTTTTTTTGTATTGATTATACAGAAAAACAATATAAAATAAAAAATGAAGAATTGGAATTTATAAGAACCCTGGCAAATCAAGCGGGAATTGCTTTATATCAGGCAAAACTTTTTGAAAATGTTAATAAGTCCGCAGAAAGAGAAAAGTTAATAAGACAAATCACTGAAGCAATAAGAAGCACACTTGATGTTGAACAAATAAAAAAAGAGATAGTTACTGCTATTGGAAAATCTTTAAATGCTCAAAGAGTATTTATCGTTGAACTTGATGAAATTCAAAATAAATTTTTACCTGTAACACAAGAATTCTTGGCATCCGGTAAGCTTAAAAGCAGCATAGGACATGATCCGCAAAAAGAAGTTCCTGAAATTATAAGTAGGGTTAGGCTTAATCCGGTAATTATAGAAAATGCCGAACAATTTTTAACAGAAAATAATATGCAGCATACGTTATTTGAAAAACATTTGCGAGAATATGAAGTGAAATCAGCGTTTTCAATGCCGTTATTTTATGCTGATAAACTCCTTGGATACTTAGTTATTCACTATACAGAGAGGGTAGAAGCTTTTAGTAAAGATGAAATAGACTTTGTGAAATCACTGGCGGATCAAACAGCAATAGCATTTCATCAATCTAAACTTTATGAAACTGTTAAAAAGTCAGTAGAAAGAGAAAAGCTTTTAAGAGATCTTATTCAGACTCTAAGAACTAGTATTGATATAAATGAAACTAAAAAGCTACTTGTGGACAAGATTGGTACGGCACTTAATGCAGATAGAGTTTTCTTTGTTGAATTTGACCCTGAAAAAAACAAGCCATTAGTTTTAGATAAATATTCAGAGTATTTATCTTCGCCTGATCTGGTAAGTTATGTAGGGTTTGATTTTTCAGGTCCACAAGTTGAATTTTTGTCGAAAGAACATCAACAAAAAAAACTTATTTTAGTTAAAGATATTGAAGATTTTATAAAAGTAAATAATCTTCAAAATACACCAACAGAACAATGGCTAAGGGAAGCAGAACTAAAAACAGGCATTGGCGTCACGATATTTTATGGAGAGAAAGTATATGGAGTTCTAGCTATACATTTTACAAAGAATAAAGTCCCTATAACTGATGAGCAGGTAGAATTTTTAAAAACACTGGGAGATCAGGTAGGAATAGCGTATTATCAAGCAAAACTTTTTGAGACACTTAAAAAGACAGCAGAGAAGGAAAAGTTGTTAAGGGAAATAGTCAGCGGAATAAAAGTTTCTCCGAGCCTGGAAGATGCTTATAACTATATATTAATAAGATTAACTGAGATATTTGAGGTGGATCGTAGCGTATTTTTTGAATTAACTCAATTTATGCACGAAAAACCTTATATTAAGTACGAATACCTTAAAAATAAAAATTTGCCTTCTGTTAAATATCTGGGTATTCCACAGGTTTGCCTTGATACTTTTCTTTTTATAAAAGAAGAGAGGATACCATTTGCAATAAATAATGCGGAAGAATATTACGCTGGTAAAGATGATGCATTGGAATTTTTTGAAAAATATCAAATAAAATCCATGCTTTCCGTACCTCTTATTCGATATAACAGAGAAGTAAGGGGTCTTGGATTTATTTCCTTATGTTCATCAATACCTAGAGAGTGGAAAAAAGAAGAAATTGATCTTATGCAGGATATTGCCGGGACAGTTGTAAACGTGGTGTGGGATATTTCTAAACTTGTGGAAATCGAGCAGATTAGGAATACGTTCATGCTGACTCTCGCTCATGATTTTCTTGTTCCGGTTATTGGTGAAAGAAAAGCGCTTGAATATTTGAATTCTAAGCCTGAAGATACTCCGATCAGGGAAATAAAGCCGATAATAAATGGCCTTCTTGATAATAACCAGGCGTTAAATGAATCATTAACAAAGCTCATAGATATATCTAACTATGAAATGGGGCGCAAAAAGCTCGAATACTCAGAACAAGAGATGAAGAAACTTATAGATGATGTGTATAAATCATTGCAGTATCTGGCTGAATCCAAATCCATCAAGGTTGATTTTAGAATTGAGGGTGAAATTCCACTCATACTGGTAGATAAGCAGGAAATAAGCAAGGTTTTGGCTATTGTGTTAAAAAATGCCCTGGAATATGCGCCACATAAAGGTAATGTCACAATTGCAGTACGAATAAGCAAGAATAAATATGTCAGCACCTGTATAACTGATAATGGCCCGGGATTTCCACCAGAGATTAAGGAGTTGATTTTTAAGCGATATGAAATGATACAGGTATTGGGCAGGAAAATAGGGGCCGGGCTCAGCTTATATCTTGCGAAATTAATAGTGCAGGCACATAGCGGTTTAATTGAAATTGAGTCAAAAGTGGGACAGGGCACTACATTTTGTATGTATTTGCCTGTGGAAAGGGAGGGTAGGTAGTTTTTAGATTTGGGTCTATTATTTCTTCAGTTTTCTCACTTTTTCGATTACCCATACAAGTCCATTAATTCTGCTTTGTTTTTTACACGAATGTGCTTCAACCAATTCTCCAAATCCAAAACCGCCTAATAATGCAGCTACGGCAGTTCCTATTTCAGGTAGTAATTGGTTTGTCGCAAATGCTGCAACGGCTACAAATGCCATTCCCATGCCTGCTTTAGCGGTTGTTGATTTAATATCATAGCCAAGCCCGCCAAAGCTTACATCTTTTTTATTCTGGTTTAACCTGGCAGAATTTTGTGCAAGACGTAGTGGTGTGGTGCGTTGTAGGGTATTGAATTGTGAAATATTGGATTGTGTTGCGTGAAGTGAAATCACGTTATTGCCTCTTTCCTTTTTCTTCCTAATTACAAATTTAATTCATAACCATAGAAGTAAAGTAAACAAAAAAAGTTAACAACCTTACTTTAATAAAGTTACAAAAGTTAACAAGCACTGTAAAAGTGCATATATGCATTTGCTTTTATACTTTTCTTTTTTTAACTTCTATTTTCCTGTTTCTACATATCTTCTTACTGCAGGAGAAACTTTTACACCTATTGCTTCAAAAAGCGCTAATGCATTTCTACGTGAACGTTCTTCAGCTATTTGCCTATTTGTAAGATCCCTATATTTTTCCAGGTTTTTTCCAGCTTTTTGGAAAATATCCTCCACCGTCGTGCTATTTAAAGGTAATTTTTTATTGCCAAAATTTGCTTCTTGTCTATTTTGTTGTAACTTAGCATAATTTTGTGCGGTATATTGCGTTGTGTATAGTGAAATCATGATCTTGCCTGCCTCTTCCTTCTTCTCAAGTACAAATTAAAATTATAATAATTAGAATTAATATAAATAAAATTAGATAACAATGCCGTGTTGAGGAATTTACAAATTTAATATTTATGCTTTGTGATTTATACAATTATTAAGAAATTATTAAGAATTGTAAAAAAAAATAGTAATTATGCATCTTCATAAAAGTTATTGTTTTTATAAAAATAGGAGAGAATGCAGTTTTAAGAATGAACTGTATATAGCTGGAGGAGATCTTAAAAGTTTTTTATTTGGAATGAAGAATATTTATGGAGGAGAGAAAAGTATGTGGCCTAATGTTATGTCTAATCAGATGCAAGCAAATCAAACAAATTATTTGAACAATTACCCGACTAATTATTCAAACACACTAACTAACAATAGTTTGAGTAATAGTATTTACAACAATCATCTAACTAACAATCTAACTAACAGTTTTACAAATAATTACAATATACCAACTTTCAATTACAACAATACACAGACAACCAACAATTACACCGTAATAAATAATAATATTTACACGGGTGGTATGCAGACTATGCAGCCGCAAACAATGGGTGGTTTTCCACAAATGATGGGTCAACAGCAAATGATGATGGGCGGCCAGTTCCCAATGATGGCACAACAACAAATGATGGGTTATCCACAGCAGATGATGGGTCAGCAGCAAATGATGGGTTATCCACAACAAATGATGCCTCAGCAGCAAATGATGCCAACAATGGGTTACCCACAAATGATGCCGCAACAACAAATGATGCCAACAATGGGCTACCCACAAATGATGGGTCAACAGCAAATGATGGATCCATTTTCACAAATGATGAATCCATTCAGTTTTGGCAGTCAGTTCGGTAATCCATTCCAAAGCGACCCTATGTCATCATTAACTTCTTTAATAGATTATTTATTAAGTCTTATAGGCGGAACCGGACTTGAAGAACCTCTGATTGAAGATGAAGTAGTATTTGGTGATGAGTTAAATGGAGCTTGGGGCGATCCGCATTTTGACTTTACAGATCCTAATGGTAATAAAGCAACTATAGATCATAAAGGTGCAGACGGAGAAACATACAATATTCTTAACGCAGACGGCCTGGATATAGATGCGGAGTATAAAAAATGGGATGACAGTGAAAATCCCCAGGTTATGGGCGCAGTTAGAGTAGGCGCTGGCAATCAGGAATTATTATTAAACGAAGGCAAAGTAACCCTTAATGGTAGAGAGTTAGCAAAAGGAACTACAGGAACTCTCCAGGACGGCAGAAAAGTAGAAATTCTTGATAACGGAAGCGTTACATTACATGCCAAAGATGGCGAGGGTGAAATTAATATTGTAAATAAAGATGGTTATTACAATATTGACCCCGTAGGCAAAGAAATAGGCATAAACACTGGTATAGATGCCGGCGGTATCCTTGGGCTCTTAGCAACTCTTGGTAAAGCTCAAACAAAAGAACAAATAATAGCAGACTATGATACAAATAAAAACGGTATATTAGACGACGGAGATACTAAAATAGGTGATGAATTCAAAGCAAACAAAGATATCGGTAAATACAAGTACTAATAAACAAGAATCTGCTAATTAGAAAATAAAAACTTTCAGGTATAGGGCGGCATGACCGCCCTATACCTTTTTTAAAAATAACAGAATATTAAAAAATTATTAAAAATTGTAAAAAAAATATTGAAATCGTATTTACGAAGTATATACTGTTTTTATATAGATAGGAGAGAACAACGTATTAGAGTATTGATTTAGAATGCAGTTTTAAAATGCAAAAAAGCGCTAGAGGAGAGTTATATGTGGCCTAACGTGATGTCTAACAACGTGTATTCAAACCAGCAGAACCAGTTTAACCAGCAGAATCAATTGAACCAGCATTATTTAAATCAAAATTATTCAAATAATTATTTTAATCAGAACAATAATTTAACCAACAATAATTATGCAAATTTTTATAATATGGCAAACTACAATGTTAACTATCCGCAGCCAG
Organism: Candidatus Melainabacteria bacterium GWF2_37_15; assembly: GCA_001784565.1. Taxonomy (GTDB): domain Bacteria; phylum Cyanobacteriota; class Vampirovibrionia; order Gastranaerophilales; family UBA9971; genus GWF2-37-15. The sequence continues at coordinate 99 of MFRL01000045.1, read as the reverse complement.
TTAACAATTACAACCAGGGTAAAGGAAAGTTAAGCAATGCCCTTTAGAGATAAGAGCTTATCGATATTCAGCCCCAGCGAAAAGATTGCAAGAGAAATA
>MFRL01000044.1 GCA_001784565.1 Candidatus Melainabacteria bacterium GWF2_37_15 | reverse complement strand
AAAAGAGGCTAACGCCTCTTTTTAGTTTGAATATTATGCATCCTTCATCATTAAGGTGCTTACTGATTAATGGCTGTCGGATCTTGAGTTAACGAGCCAAACTTAATTATATCATTTTTTTCAAGTGTTACATCATCCCATTTAATGCGGCCATCAGCGTTTTGGTCTGTAAATGGTACTTTTATTCCATTTCGTATAATCTCAAGATCATTAGCTGCAGCTGTTATAATATCAGGTGGATAGGCTTTAGTATTAATATTTTGTTCAGCTTTATTTTTATAATATTTCCATAATTGCTGATCATTATCATGTAATACGCCTGCTAAAGGTTGTGAATCAAGCACTTTATAAACTCCTGGGCTTATAGCTTCTGCCCGCGGATCATCAGGTAACGAATCTTTAGCTCTCTTTCTCTCAGCTTCGCCTGCTGCCGTAATCTCAAGTATCCTAGCAGTTTCATCAAACTTTTGTTCAGCTGCCTTTGGTTTATATACCTCATGTCCCGTAGTGGAGTCATCATTCCATAACCTTTCCCCTAAACTTGGTTTCTTTTCTTCTGGGATTATGTCAGCTTCATAGCCCGGAAGGTATGTTCCAGGTTCATCCGGGGGCAAAAATTGTGGATCAGGTGCACCTGTCTTAGGTTCAGTAGTTGCCTTTGACTTTAAATATTCATTTCTAGCATCACTACGTCTGTTTTCATCTTCATCTACATATGGATTTATAACTTCAGTTTTTGCTTTACCACGTCTGTAATTATCAATAGCAAGTTGCTTAGGATCATCTTTGAATGTAACTGCTTTAGATTGATCTACAATTTCTGGAATCTCTTGCCCTGCCTGCATTCTATTAAAGAATGGATTATCCGATCCATCCTCATTATAAATAGATTGATCCATTGATTTGCTAGCAAATTGATTTACCAGACCATTTTCGCCCCATAATGAAGTATTGGGATCTGTTCCCAGCCTTTGAGCGATTTCAGCCTTGTTAGCAAGTACATAATCCCCTACCGTTTTATATTGATCTTGACCCGTTCCAATAACGCTTTGTACCATACCCTATTTCCCCCTTATCTAATTACCCTATCCTCCAAAATATTTTATATAAATATAAAAACAAATAATCTTTTTTAAATGCTCACATAATTTGTATATTATTTCGCTGATTGATTGAGTTTTCTAAAAATAGCTAAAATAAATCTATAAAATATTTTCCTTGTTTATATTTGATATATAAATATGAGAAAATACTTGTATTAATCTTTCTTAATGTTTTAAATATTTTCCAAAAGGAGCTACATAATGCTAAAATCTCCCAAATATGTTTTAATCACCGGCGCATCCTCGGGCATAGGCAAATCCACCGCCCAATTACTGGAACAAAAAGGCTTTACAGTATTTGGCGGAGGCAGGGAATATCTTGATATTAATGATGATGATTCCATCCAAAAAGCTTTCATACAAATATCTGAAAAAACTGGAGAAAACGGGCTGTATGGACTTGTTAACAATGCCGGCATCGCTGTTGCAGGCCCTATAGAGTTTCTCCCAATTGAAAAACTAAGACTCCAACTTGAAACCAACGTCATAGGCCAGGTAAAAATAACTCAGGCATTCCTTCCACTCATAAGAAAAGCAAAAGGCAGAATTATAAACATAAGCTCAATTGCAGGCTATACCGCATTCCCTTTCAAGGGTGCATACTGCGCGTCAAAACATGCTATTGAAGCGATTTCAGACAGCTTAAGGAGGGAACTCCTCCCCTGGGGAATACAGGTCAGCGTTATTGAGCCCGGAATTATAAGAACACCCATCTGGGACAAGTCATTTGGGCTTTTGCAGGAAACCATATGCGAAATGAACGAAGATGCCCAAAAATATTATGGAAACTATTGTGAGCCTTTAATTGAAAGGACTAGAAAAAAAGTAGATGAAATTGCAATCCCGCCAGAACACGTTGCAGAAGCAGTGTTTAAAGCGTTAAACGATAGAAATCCACGGACAAGGTACCGTGTTGGCAAGGATGCACAATTCCTCAACTTAATAAAACTTTTGCCCGATAAAATACTTGATAAACTAATTTGTTCGCATTTAAAAGTAAATAAAAAATGAAATAAAAAATGAGTAACTCTAACAACATTTCATACCTTAATTCCTGTTTCAGGAAAGGCAAACTTATACGCTGGCCGGACGAAACAATGCCTGTGACTGTATTTGTTGCGCCATTTCACTGGTATAAATCAAGAAATGATGATTACGAATACTATGCCATGATCCAGGAGGCCGTAAATATCTGGGAAAGAGCCTCAATGGGTAAGGTAAAGTTTGAGTTTGTACAAAATTTATATAATTCACAAATTAATATTGAATGGAAAAGGGTGGAAAGAAAGTCTCTTGGTCACTGCCAGTTTAATTTTGACCAGTCAGCAAGGTTATACTCAGCAGAAATAAGCATTGGTCTTTCTGACGGCATTATTCATCAGCAATACCAGGACAAAAACGAGGTATTTCATACTATTATCCACGAAATGGGCCATGCATTGGGTTTAAACCACAGCCCCCACAGAAACGATATAATGTATGTCCCGCACCAATACGGCATTACTTCCGTATCAAAAAGAGATGTGACCACTTTAAAATGGCTCTACAATTTCCCTTATGGAATTACAAAAGAGGAAATTCTGGCTCATTACAGGGTGCCTGGCAGTTATGACCTTGATAAGTTAATTTATAAACTTGAAACTGGGGTATCCGCAGAAGAAGCCCAGGCTTCCACCACTGAAAATACTACGGAACAGGACGCACAGCTTAATTATGAACAAAGCAAACTGGCAGAGTTAAGCAAGTTTAATATCTCAATTCAAAATATAAATGTATCAAAAGATGCGCAGGAATATTTTAAAAAACTGAAGATGGACAAAGATTTTAACGGGAAATAGTTAGCTCTGTACTTGAGTTGTTCACGATTTTTACAAGTTCACTAATCATACTTTTCAAATCTTCAGCCTGGATAGAGATTTCATTTGAAGTGGAAGCCGCCTCTTCTGCCGAAGAAGCATTACTTTGAACAACATTTTCCATCTGTATTACTGCTTTATTTATTTGAACGATTCCCTGTGATTGTTCCTGACTTGCTGCAGCTATTTCCGCAAGAAGATCATTAACTTTCTGAGCCTGGGTATTTATTTCATTTAACGACTCATTAATATGCCTGGTTACTTCCACGCCTCTTTCAGAGAGTTCAATATTCCTTTCAATAATATCAGCAGTGTTTTTGGCTGCACTGGCACTTCTTTGTGCAAGGTTACGAACTTCTTCAGCTACAACCGCAAATCCCTGCCCTGCTTCCCCGGCTCTTGCCGCTTCGACCGCCGCATTTAATGCCAGAATATTTGTCTGGAAGGCTATATCATCAATGATCCTTATAATTTTGGATATTTCATCACTGGATTTTTTTATTTCTTCAATAGAATTTATCATTTCACTCATCTGATCTTTCCCCTGATCAGTGAAATCTTTGGTTTGTTTTGCGAGTAATGCTGCCTCTCGTGTATTATCGGTATTCTGTTTTACCATAGAGGCAGTTTCTTCAAGAGTAGAAGTAGTTTCTGTAAGGGATGCCACCTGCTTTGAGCAATCTTCAGCTAATTGATGGCTTGCAGAAGTAAGTTGCAAGGAAGCAGTTGAAAATTGTTCGGCATTTTTACTGAGCACATTGGCGATTTTATCCACAGAATTTACTAAAGATAAATAAAAGCCAAGAAATAGATATCCAATAATAAACAAACCTAATAAAGTAAGAAACACAGCTATAGGTTCCTGATCTGCATATTTATGTACTCTTTTCGTAATGAGTTCTTCTTCTACAGATGCATAAAGGTCATAAAGCTTTTTGTTTTTATTTAAAGCTTGCTCAGAAAGTGCTTTTAGCTGAGCTACAGAGGTATTTTTTCCATCGATAACATCCATCAGTAGAACTAAGAACTGTTTATTTACTGCATAAGTTTCATTAAACGGTTTCTCAAGCTTATCCTTAGTAGATGGATTAAATTTAAAAATAACGTCAATTCCTGATTTTAAAAGCTCATTAATTTCATCTATATAAGTTGCTAACTGTATGAGTTCTGTTTGATTACCTGCGTCATGAACCAGTTTTTTCGTTCCCGCATTTTCGGCAAGGTTTATTTTTTCAAGTAAATTAGGTAATTTAAGGCTATATGCATCCATTAAGTAATATGTATCAAGGTCAGGGTCAAGAACAAGGTTTGAAGTGTCATTTATGTGGCTAATTAAAGCAATCACTTGATTAATTACCTCAGTCTGCTTATTAAAATTATCCGCACTTTTCCAGTTATTTTTTATATTTTTCCAGTCCTGGTTGACTTCAAGAGTTTCATTTAATTTTTCATCAATCTGGTTAATTAATTGAATATGTTTTTCTATTTCAGCAGAAGAAGGACTCACTCCCTCTGATAACTGTTTTCTATATACCTGCATATTGAAAAGCAAATCTTTCAAAGGGTTAATGTATTCCACTCCGTAATTTTCTTTTCTGCTGAAATTTGCCTGGGATTCAAGGTTAGATAATAAAAAATAAATAATACTTCCTATAAGACCAAATATTAATAAAGATAATAGAGCAATTTTTTGAAAATACTTTAATTTTGCCATTAAGAAAATTGCTGGTGCGCATAATTTGCTCACAAGAGAATTTCCCATATCTCCTTACTCCTTATTATTTAATAAATTACAATGCTTTAAACAGATGTCAGATCTTTATCAATATAAACGTTAACGCTCGATCTTGCAATTCACATTTTAGCTTGCATTTTTTTAACTTTTAAAGATTTTTTAAATTTTTTAAATTTTTATCTTAATTTATTTCAAATTTTAAATAGAATTTATAAGTTTTTCTTACTTTTAAATTCAATTTTGATATTTTTGAGTCCTTTTATAAATTTTTTATTTTTTAATTAAACGTAATAAAAGTTTACATTTATTCAACAAAAAATATAATTCATGAACTATTTAAAAAGTTCCTCGTTCTATAATTTAGAAGGAACTTTTTAAAGGTAAAAAAATATGTCAGAAAAATGTAATAAATACGAAAGCCTGTTTGTTTTTGGCACAGAAAAACAACTTGAAGACCATCTTAAGACGTGTCCTGAATGCCAAAAACAACACGAAAAAATATACAAAACCGCATCTATTGTAAAAGAAGTTGCTCCTTTTTACAAAAATTATGGAAAAACAAAGTCATATAACGTTATATTAAAAGCGGCTGCTGGCGTGATAATAATGACTCTTGCTTATTTTCTGGTTAATTATAGTGTTTTGGAAAATAATATAAAAGGGTATAATCTTTCCAACAATGAGAGCGAGTCAGTCATAGCCGAAATGGGCTTACCTACTGATGATTATGGATTGTTAATGGTTTATTAAAAATATGAATAAAATTATTGAGACTCACAAAAGAAGTATCCAGAATATTATTATGTCTATGGCAGGAAAAAATAATGTTCAGGATATTGAGCAGGAAGTATATATAAAAGTATGGAAAAACCTTAATAAATACAAGGAACAAGGAAATCTATGGGGCTGGATTAAAACCATAACCGTAAATACCTGCAAAGACCACTTAAAATCAAAACAATTCAGTACTGAAATGAAAACTACCTTTGACGAAGAAACTTTCTTAAACATAAAAGACATAAAGCCTACCTCAGAAAGCACGTTGCTCTTAAATGAGAGAAAAAAGCTGATTTTAGAAGCAATTGAAACGTTAAAGCCAAAATTTAAAGAAGTAATTATTTTTTATGACATAAAAGAAATGAGTTACGAAGAAATTGCAGGAAAAATAAAATGCCCGACAGGCACAGTAAAATCGAGACTCTTTAATGCGAGAAAACAGTTACAAAAAGAACTTGAAGAAAGGGGAATACTATGAAAAAATCACTCGTATCTTTAACAGCAGCAATGCTAATCGTATCGGCAGGAAACTATGCTTACGCTCAAGAGCCACCTTTTATGCATCATGAGAATGGCCAAAAAATGACCATGGAACAAAAGAAACAACACATGCAGCAAGTAAAAGATGAGTTACAGCAAAGACTAAACCTTACAGAAACGCAACAGGAAAAATCCAAGCAAATGCATATGGAACACAGAGAAGTAATGAAACCTTTAATGGACAAAATACATCAAAAATGGCAGGAAATAAAAGCCCTTAAAGAATCCGGGGCATCCCAGGAAGAAATTAAGGTAAAAAAAGAAGAAATTAAGGCTTTAAGAGAGCAGACAAACACTATACGCAAGGAACATATGCAAAAATTTGAATCTATTTTAACTCCTGAACAAAAAACCGAATTTAAAAAGTTCAGGGAAGAAATGAAGCTAAAGAAAAAGAACCACAAAAAGCAGTAATATAGCAAAAATAGACCGGCAAATGCCGGTCTGTTTTTTTAGTGTGAACTCAAAAGGGTGATGATTTTAAATCACCCTCGAAAGGGATTAATAAAAACTGAATTGTAATGTATTATAAAATGTGAAGTGTTAAATTAATTTTTAAATTTTAGGAGCTTAGGTGAGTTATGAACAAAAATCAAAGAAAAAAATCAAAAGGGCAAAGTCTTGTTGAATACGGCTTAATCCTTGCTCTCGTGTCTGTTGTAGCTATTACAGTACTACAAACAATGGGTGGTGAAATCCAAAAAACAATGAAAAATGTAACCAATAGGGTACAAAACGCAAACGATTTGGCACAGGCATCTTGGGCTAATGATAATTAAATTTATGTAACGTTTTGTAAAAAATTTCCCTGGAAAGGGAAATTTTTTTTTGTCAGGGGGATTTAATAAGTAGAACAAACAACCCCCAAATCTCCTCCCAAAATATTTTTCAGCTACCACTCTCGCAGGTAGCTTTTTTATTGCAAAAAATTTCCCCCATCAAACACCAGATAGAAGCTTCCTTTATCTCAACCATTACAGGCCGTTTAATTAAATCCTTATCCCCTTCAAAATGCACGATTTTATTATTTCTTGCTAAACCGTCATACACCTCCAGCGTCCTTCCAACGTACCTTTCGTGAGATTTTTTTACAGAGTCCCGGACTTTCTTATTTAATATATTAAGCCTTGCTTTCTTAATTTCCATAGGAACCTGGTCTTTCCATACAGCAGCAGGAGTCTGTTTTCTTGGAGAGTAGGCGGCTGTGTTGCAATGATCAAAAACCACTTCATCTATCAGTGATAAAGTATCCTCAAACTGTTCATCCGTTTCGCCGGGAAACCCCGCAATAAAATCCGAAGTAATCCCCACATCAGGCATGGCTGTACGTATTTTTTCAACAAGGCGCAGGTATTCTTCTCTTGTATACGGCCTTCTCATCCTTTTTAACACTTCATTATTTCCTGACTGCATTGGAATATGAAAATACTCGCAAACTTTTTCCAGATCACGAATTGTGTAAATTAATTCGTCTGTAATATCAGCCGGATGTGAGGTTACAAACCGAATCCTGTATATTTCATCTATTTTATTTAATTCTTTAAGCAGGTTTGCAAGGTTTATGTTTGGGTCATTAAAGTCATTTCCATAAGAATCAACGGTCTGGCCGAGCAGCGTAATTTCACCAAAACCTTCTGAAGCTATTTCCCTGGCCTCTTTTAGAATATCTGCTGGCAACCTGCTTTTTTGCCTTCCCCGTGTATAAGGAACCACGCAATATGTGCAAAAATAATCACACCCTTCAATTATGGGCAGCCAGGCAGAAAGTCCTTTTTTTCTTGCGGGTTTATAGCTGGTTAATGATTCATTTAACAGGTTGGGAAGATTTTCAATGTCTTTTGTTCCAAAAACAATATCTACATGAGGTGCTCTTACAAACACCTTTTCTTTTGTTTGCTCCGCTATGCAGCCACACATTGCGATTTTTATATTAGGGTTCTTTTTCTTAAGCTTTTTCCAAAGGCCAAGATGGCTATACGCTTTGTTTTCAGAGGCTGCACGAATACTGCATGTATTCATTATTAACAGGGATGCCTTTTCAGGAGTTGTTTCCTCTTTATAACCCAAACTGTATAAAATCCCGGATATTTTTTCCGAATCCGCCTTATTCATCTGGCATCCAAGTGTTTCTATGAAGAATGTCTTTGTGTTCATACTTTTTTTTTATCACAAAAAAACATATAATACTTTGTATGCTGGAAACCGCAATAAAATACCATCAAAATAATGAGCTGGACAAGGCCGTGGAATATTACCTTAAAGCCTTACGTTCAGAAGCCAACCAGGTGGAAATTTACAACAGGCTGCTGCAAATATACACTCACAATAACGATGTCGATAAAATAATTTACTGTTATTTAAGATTAATTGAACTGGAACCTCAAAACCCTTACCATTACTTTAACGCAGGGATCAATTACTATAAAAAAGGCGATGGGGAAAATACTTTCAAGGCATATTTAAATGCTGTTTACCTGAAACCAGATTTTACAGAGGCACATATTAACCTGGGAGGTCTTTATCAAAGGGTTTATGACTTTAAAAAAGCTGAAAAACATTTACTTAAGGGGCTTGAATTAAATGATAATTTCTTTGAACTCTACCTTAACCTCGGAAACCTCTATGTTGATACCGCCGAAACTTCCAAAGTAATAGAAATCAGCCAGCGTGGCCTTAAAAAATTCCCGAACAACCAATCCTTATTATTTAATATTGCACGAGCCGAATTCCTGGAAGGAAAACTGGATAAGGCATGGGACTACTTCAAGCTAAGAAGGTTAATAAACGAAAAACAAGGGTTAAAAACATATCTACTGGATTATAGAGGATCATTAAAAGACAAAAAAGTTCTTGTTTACTCTGATTCGGGTTATGGCGACTCACTACAATTCATGAGGTACCTGCATTTTCTAGACCAACAAGGTGCAAAAGTCCTGCTAAAAATACAGCCGCCACTTGTAAGCCTTGTACGGAGCTCGAATTTTAATGTAGAAATCGTGCCAGCCGACCAAAAACACCAACAAGTAGGGCACGACCTCCAAATAAACCTCACAAGCCTTGCCTATCCGTACAAAATAACTGATTACAGCAATAAATACATCACTGTAAATCCTAAAAAAGCGCAGGAATACAAAGATAAATACTTCAACAACAATGATTTTAAAATAGGCATAGTATGGTACAGCCATGCAAACCTTTATAAAAAGAATATCAGTGATGTCAGAGCATTTTATGATATCGCAAAGATGCCGGGCGTAAAGTTGTACTCCCTCCAGCAGACTAAAGGCACCCCCATGCTGGATAATCTACCTGAAGACTTCCATTTAATACATCTGGGAGATGAATTTAAAGATTTTTCCGATACAGCAGCAGCAGTGGAAAACCTCGACCTCGTGCTGGCAATAGATACAGCGGTTGTCCATCTAGCGGGAGCTATGGGCAAACCTGTATGGTGTATGCTACCTGATGTGCCGAACTGGCGCTGGTTTATGGAGGGTGATACAACTCCGTGGTACAATACCATGCGGCTTTTCAGGCAAACACGGCCGGATGACTGGACAGAGGTGCTGCAAAGAGTAAAAATAGAGCTGGAAAAAACAATTTTACAACATGAAAAAGTTTAAATATTTACTATTAATTTTCCCTCTGTTCCTGCTTTTCGGGTTTATAAATAAACCCGCTCTGGATAGTATAATTGACAAAAACAGCCTGAGTAAAACCGCAATTATTTCTGTTTCAATAAGAGAAGCCGAAACAGGCAATATTATCTATGAAAGACACGCTGATCTGCTCCTCCACCCGGCCTCAACCCTTAAAGCCTTCACTACCCCGGTAATTTTAGACAAACTTGGCCCTAATTATGAGGTTAAAACAAGCTTATACAGGCATAATAATCTCACTTACCTGAAACTGTGCGGAGATCCACTTTTAACAAGCAGAAAGCTGGCTGAATTGTTCAAAGGTGTCACTATTAATGGTGCTTTAATTATTGATGATACTGCAATTGATACTATCCCATGGGGCACAGGCTGGATGTGGGACGATGAAAGCAATCCCTATATGCCTAAATTCAGTGCCTATAACCTTGATAACAATTTAATTAAGAATGTACCTGTTAAAGACCCAGAAAAATACTTAATATCCCGGCTTAGCTTTAAAGGAAAGACAAAAAAAGGAACATTGCCACCTAATGCCATATTGATTAAGGAAGTTAGCCATGGGCTGGTTGATGAAATATCCCATATCAATAAAAATAGCAATAACCTCGCCGCAGAGACCTTATTTAAACTGGCAACGGATGGAACAACAAAAGGCGGACTAAAAGCTTTTGATGAATTTTACACAAAACTCGGCGCTGATCCGTCCCAACTGTTTATTGTGGATGCGAGCGGGGTTTCCCATAACGACCTTATCACTACAAACTGGATGACACTGGCATTATCAAAGCTTTATAACTGGAAACATTTTGATGTTTACAGAAATACGCTAAAAACCAAACCTAATATGTGGTTTAAAACCGGAACCAATGCGGGCATGAGCGGCAAAACAGGCTATTTAAAAAGTGATTCAGGTAAAATGTATGCTTTTGCTATCTTAATCCAAAACTATAAAGGGGGTTCAGCGCCTGCCAAAGAACTGGAAGACCTTATTTTGTCAGAATTATAGTCGTATTCCTGTCTGATTTGCTGCCTTCATGTAACTTTGCCGATCTTGTCTGTAAACGGCTCTGATTTCTTATATTTTCCAGCTTTGTGGGCGTGAATTCAAAGTTAAACTTTAAGCCTTGAGGGGTTTCTGCAATTGTTATAACCCTGAAAGCATTGGGATATTGTACAAGCGAAGGAGTGGATACGTGCAAAACATTGTTTCTCTTATTAATTCTGGCAGCATGATAGTGACCTGACATTACAGCCACAACGTTTTTATGCCTGTCTATGACATCAAGGTACTGTTTGGCGTTGATTACATAATGACTTGATGAGTGAAAAGGCTCAACAACAGGATAATGCTGGAAAATCACAGCGTATTTATCCTTATTCTTTCCAAGCTCTTTATCAAGCCATTGCAGCTCATCGGGCAAAAATTCGCCGTGCGCTGTAGGAATAGTATCTATTGTGCCGTCCATACAGATAAATACAAAGTTATTGGTTAAAAAACTGTAATAAGACTTTGTCTGGTGCATTTCAGCAATGAATTTCTTTTTGTTAAAAGCCGCATTTACATCATGGTTTCCTAATGTCCAGAACCAATTAGGCTCCAGCTTATTTGCCACCGATTTGAACTTTTCCAGAAGCTTTTTATCCGGCGTATTAATCATATCGCCTGTAAATACAACAAAATTGACTTTTTCAAGAGTATTAATCTGCTTTACAGCATCATCTAAAAGCTGGGCTGACTGCGTTAACATTCTGCCGCCAGCATTTCCCGGCTTAGTTGTCAGGTGAACATCGGACAGTTGAACAAACTTTACTTCCTCCGCCAGCGAATACCCCGGCAGGAAAAATAAAGTAAAAATTATTATTAGTAAATATCTCATATTAAAAAAATTATCATACTTTGCATTAACCCACAATAATGTAAAATAAAGTTATTATGGATAAAAAAATAATACTCGCCTCCGCCTCTCCAAGAAGAAAAGAATTACTGGAAAATATCGGACTCGATTTTTTCGTGATTCCATCAACTATTGAGGAAAAAATAGAGAAAATACAGGACGTGGAAAATGTTGCGCTGGAAAAAGCATTGGATGTTGCCCAAAAAATAGACTTCCCCGCCATAATAATAGGCTCAGATACTATTGTAACAATAAATAACAAAATTCTGGGCAAGCCGCAAACCAGAGGCGATGCATTCAATATGCTTAAACTTCTGAGCAACAAAACTCACAGTGTCATATCAGCCATCGCAGTGTATGATACAGAAACAGAAAAAACCGTAAAAACTTCTGTAAAAAGCGATGTAACCTTCCGCAAGCTTGATGATGAAGAAATACAAAACTATGTTAACACCGGCGACCCCATGGACAAAGCGGGCGCATACGCTATTCAGGGCAAGGCCGCAATATTTGTAAAAAGCATAAACGGCTGTTATTCCAATATAGTAGGAATTTCTCAATATAAAGTGGCAGAAATACTAAAAGATTTTGGGATAAGAGTGCTATAATGCGGATTCTGGGGATTGATCCAGGGCTGGCAATTGTTGGTTACTGTGTGTTGGATTACGACAGTATCATAACCAAGCACACAATAGTTGACTGCGGTTCAATTCAGACAAGTAAGCTCCTTTCAAACTCCCAGAGGCTTGTCGAGATTCACAAAGACCTGATTTATTTAATCGAAAAATTCAAACCTGAAGCTGCGGCGGTTGAGCAGTTGTTTTATTTCAAGAATGCCAAGACTATAACCAACGTTAGCGAGGCAAGAGGTGTAATATTAATGACGCTCGAAATGCTGAATGTGCCTGTTTTTGAGTACACGCCGCTGGTAGTTAAGCAGACGATTACTGGTTATGGGCGAGCCGGCAAGGATGAAGTCAAGAATATGATACAGGTGCTTTGCGAGGGGCAAAGGATCCCAAAACTCGATGATACAACCGATGCAATTGCGATTGCGGTGTGTCAGACTATGCTGAGAGATCAATAGTTTTTGCTTTTGATTCAAAATGGTTATGTATAGCAAGTTCAGCTTGACCATGCTTTATAGCATTAATCTCTCTAATTCCTGACTTTGATAACCATCCCTTTAAAGCATCACAATCTTTTTTATCTTGACCAGTAATTATAAAAAATCTTCCATTGCTTCCCCCAATTTGCATATCGGGATTTTCTTTTTGAATTTCGGGTTTAGATACAGTTAATAAATCACTCATTACTCCTTTTGGACACTTTACATTGTAAACATTTCCAAAACTTAATTTGCTTCCTACATTCATCTGCATTTTTATGTTCCTTTCAAATTTTTTTAATACATATGCTTAAATAACCCTGAATATAAAAAATTAACATTTTTTTGTTAAATGTTACGAAATATTAAGAATAACGGTGTACAATAGCGCATTCTATGACTACTTCGTCATTGCGAGCCGTGGATGTTAGCTATAAAAGGACAATTAACTTGCGAAGCAATCTTCCATGTTGGAATGAATGCTTGCATAGGTCTAGGAAGATTGCTTCGAAACGCATTAATAGCTTATATGCCTGGTTTTACGTCTCGCAATGACGCTTACAGTTGTTAACTTGATAGACCCCGGATCAAGTCCGGGGTGACATTTGAATTAAAAAAAACCTAATTCGTAACAACCCAGAACACATGCCTGAGCAGTCTTCCGATAAATGCCGCAAATATACTAAATATTAAGTCATAAAATATTTGCATCCCGCTCAACTGCATCATCCAGCTAAATATAGCATTAATTGGTTCCTGCTGTATAAAGAGCACGACAGTCAAGTAAATTACTCCAATTATATGAACTGCAATAACCCCTATAATTGCAGCTACCGCAGCTCTTTTTAGATTAGTTTTCTTGGAAATAAGCTTACCTGTGACATATATTCCCGCAAAAAACCCTAAAATATAACCGAACCTTATTTTTGCAAGATAGTCTAACCCGCCGCCTGATGCAAAAACAGGCACCCCGACAAGCCCGGCTACAACGTACAAAAGAACAGCTAAAAACCCTGCTCTATAGCCCAGCCAGGAGGCTATCATTACAATAACAGGAACCTGTGGGATATAATTTAAAACCTTGATTAACTCGTCAAATGAGTTTAAATTTGCGCCGGGAAAAGTAATTACATTGAGAGGTATTGGAGTAAAAGTTGCTATTACAATTAAAAATGAGCAAAAAATGGTTAACAACAGTACGCTTAGGCCAAATTTCGGAAATACGGAGGAAAATTTGGTATAACGTATTTTTTTAGCAATTGTGTGCTGCATTTCGTTCATTTTGTTCACTTTTCAGCTTCTCAAAAGATTCCCTAAAAGAAGAGCTCCAAATATTTTCTGTCCACATTATCATAGCGTCTTCGTCGTTATCCTGGTAGTATTTTTTTCTTAATCCCAGGCTTCTAAAATTATATTTAAAATACATATTTTGCGCCGCAAGATTACTTGCCCTAACTTCAAGTGTAAACCATTTGGCACTTTTTTCGTAGCCCGTTTCTATCATTTTTTGCAAAAGCTTTTCGCCTAGGCCCTGACGGCGAAATTCAGGGTGAACAGCAATGGTGGTAATGTGCGCTTCATCAAATATCAGCCAAAAACCTGCATAAGCAATTATCTTTCCGCTGTCGTTCATAACTACAAAATAGTGCGCAAGATCGCTTTCAATCTCTGTTACGAAAGCTTCAGGCGGCCAGAAAAATTCACCATAAGACACAGATTCTATTTCCATAATCTGTTCAATGTCTTTTACCTGCATTTTTCTAATTTTAAAGTCAATCATATAGATTAATTATAAGGCAAAGTTGATTTAGAGGTTAAAATTTTAATTTTTTAAGGAAATTTTCCTTAAAAACCCTTGAAAACATATCCACGATATGGTATCATTATATCTAAGAGAGTTGGATTTGGGGTCGGTGGGACTTACCTTACTTTTGATTTTCTTAAACAGGTGAATAGCTATTATTCCTGACCTCAAGGCAAAGGATAAAGCCCGGGGTCAACTAACTTAAACAAACAACAATACTCCGGGCATAACCCGATGTCTTGTGGTGAAAAAAAACTAAATAAAGATGAAGAAACGCAAATTAGGTAAGGCACCTTAAGCAAGTGCCTTACTTCTATTGTTTGCGTCATTGCGAGCGAAGCGAAGCAATCCATCAACCTATCCTGCAATTGGATGGATTGCTTCGTCGCAAGCTCCTCGCAATGACAGCGGAAAACCTGAAATAGCAGTTAAATAGGGTGGGCTTTAGCCCACCGGGAATCGTCATCCTGAACTTGTTTCAGGATCTTTCCAGTTTGGAATGCAAACCTATTCGCGCCACATTGTCATTGAGAGGAAGGCGAAGCCCGATGTGGCAATCTATCCAATGAACAATTATGGCTATAACCCCACCCCTGCCCCTCCCCAGGGAGGGGTATTTCTTTTTTGCCTCGCTGCGGCGGCTGCGCCGCCTCGCTCGGCCTGATTTATGAATTTATGTAAAGAAATTCCAAAACAAATATCAACATTATTTTTTAGAGGAGTTTATGCAAATAGAAGTTTAAGATAAAGGAGAAAAACATGATACCAAGTTTTAACGCAACAAACTATGGAACACACAATGCAAGACAAGTCGACTCCACTCCCAACACTAAAAATTCTAAAAAACTAGGTTTTGGTTGGGGTAAAAAAGAAAAAGCACTTACCGATCAAATGAATAACCAAGCAGGAAGAAATCATAACTTAGAACACGATGCAGCAATAAAGAGTCACTTTGCTAG
Organism: Candidatus Melainabacteria bacterium GWF2_37_15; assembly: GCA_001784565.1. Taxonomy (GTDB): domain Bacteria; phylum Cyanobacteriota; class Vampirovibrionia; order Gastranaerophilales; family UBA9971; genus GWF2-37-15. The sequence continues at coordinate 8,246 of MFRL01000044.1, read as the reverse complement.
AGAATGGCGAGCAGACTTAGATAAGGAATTTACTCAATTCAATTTATGGGCTGCACAATCTAGGCAACAGGATGCCAACAAAGCAAAAAAAGCTTTCGAAGAAGGTCAAGCAGCCTTGACACGCTTGACAGAAGCAAGAAATAAAACTTATTCTTACAAGCTTAAACAAGGAGTTTCTTTCCTTACAAAGGTAGGCCAAAAACTTATTCATAGAGCTTAGTTTTATTGGTTGTTGTGTGTGGGCGCCCCAAAGGGGCACCCACATACTTTTTAATCATTACTGTTGATTTTTATAGCCTGTAAAATATACAATTCAGTTATGAAATATTGCAGTGTTAAGTTGTTATTTTTAATATTAGCTGGATTGATTATTTTCTTTGCAGGTAATGTGCCGATTTATTCAGAAGTGATTAACGTAAATACCTACGCCGGCAGAATAACTAAAGGCGAAGATCACCGAATTAACTGGGAATGGTGGGAAAAGTTCAATGATCCCCTGCTGCTGGATATACTTCACCAGAGTATAAACAATAACTTTGACCTGCAAATAGCTGATTTGAAGACAAAAGAAGCGGAAAATTACTCCAACTCGGCAAAAAGGGATTACTTACCTTCTGTGCAGCTTGGCGCAGGGTATAGATACGCAAAATATTCAAACCTCACTCCATACGGCCAGACTATAGATTATAATAAAGAGAACAGCAAGAAACACTTAATTATCCTCCCCTTGCAGGTCAGTTATGAGCTGGATTTCTGGGGTAAAAACCGGACTAACCTGGATTATTTCCTCGAAAACAAAGACTATTACGAATTTGAAAAGAATTTTATCACATTGTCTACTTTAACTGAAGTTGCTTCGCTTTATTTTAATATCCTTAATAATGAGAAACTGATTTCCTTATACGAAGAACTTTATGGCTTAAAAAAAGAAAAACTCAGCATTGCCCGTGAAAAATTTATGCTGGAGCTAGTACCAAAGCCGGATGTCCTGCTCGCAGAAAAAGAACTCAAGTTGAGCGAGGAGAATTTAATTCTTTTAAAAGCGCTGAATGGAGACCTGAAAAACCAGCTTTCCCTTCTTGTTTTTGGGGACAAGGAAAAAACTCCGATTAATTTTAAGGACATTGACGACATCAGCCTGTTTTACGACACTGACCTGGAAATAAGCACGGAGAAAATAGCGTACAGGCCGGATATTCTTATGGCAGAAAAGCAGATTAAAATGGCAAAACTGGATGCAGATGCGGTAAGGAAGTCATTTTTGCCAAGTTTTGCGATTACAGGCGACCTTTTCCAGATTACTGATTTATTTGACGATTTTTTTAATACAAAAAGCATCCGGTACAGGGCTGGCGCAGGAATATTGTATAACCTGTTCAATAAAGGTAAAAATATCGCTGAATTACGGGGTAAAAAAAATATATACGAACAAATGCTGAAAAACTATGAAAAAACCATTGTTTCCTCGATAAATGATGTGAATAACAGCCTTTATTACCTTAAGAGCAGTATGAAAAACTTGGAAAGGACAAAGGAAATATCAGGACTGGACAGGGAAAGCCTGGATATTCAGCAACAAAAGCTGGATATGGACTTAATTACTTATAACGATTATATTGAAACAAGAGAAAAACTTATTAATTCAAGGATACAGGAATATAAATCCCGGACAGAATATCTGATCCATACTCTGAGTTTATATAAGGCGCTGGGCGGTAATGTCTGATATATCATACGACCATTCTGATAAAAGGAAATATTACAGATTAATTAATCCTGTAAAAGTAACAATCGAAGGACAGGATTATAAAACGCTTGACTGGTCGGTGAGTGCGCTGAAAATAGCGAATTATTCAGGCTTTTTAGGGATAACTGATGAGACTTTAGCTGAAATCGAAATTAATTTCCAGGGTTTTTCAGTTAAATTTTCCCAGAAAATCAAAGTGATGCGTATTGAGCAGGAAAGCAATACTCTTGTCGCAGAATACATTGACCCCTCGCCAAGAAACAGGGAAATTCTGGAATATTTCAGCAAAGGCCTTATTACAGGACAGTTCCAGCCTTTTGATGAAATAATAAAGCATATTGATATCCCAATTTCAGATGATTATATTAATGCCAGTTTTCAGGAAGATTCAGAATATAACACCCGTTTGCCAAATAAAAAATTAATACTCTTCATGTATGTAGTACTTGGCGTAATGGTGTTTATGTATATTTTCCAACTTGCTTATACAAAAGCCTACTTAATACAGGTAGAATCCGCCGTAGTTGCAAGCAGGACTGAAACGCTAAACAGCCCGACAAAAGGTGTAGTAATCGACATTTTTGCTCAGGAAGGAGAAACCATTGCCGCTGGTGAGCCGATCTTCAAGGTAATTGACCCTGCATTTGAAAGAGAAATTGAAGATAAAAAAATAGAAATATTAAAAAACGAAGCGCTGTTAAAAGAGAAGCAAAAGCAGCTTGAAACATCTGCAAACGTTGGAAAAATAGCTTTTCTTCGGGATGAACTTGAGAAAAAGACACAACTTTACGAAAAAAAGCTTGTGTCCAGGCCGGAAATCGATACTCTAACAGGGGAAATACTACAACTGGAGAATGATCTTGCACTTTTACAGGCTGAAGAAGAACGGCTGGAAGAAATCATAGCAATAAGTGAAAAAGACCTTGCTTTTTCTGAGTCAATAAATACCCATAACACTGTTAAAGCTCCATTTGATGCAATTGTAGAGGAAGTTTTGGCTTTTAAAGGCAAATATGTGGATGAAAAAACACCGGTTGTCCTGATTAAATCCAACTCCCACGATAAATTCATTGAAGCATATCTTAAGGAATCCCAGCCTCATAAATTAATGCTTAATTCCAGGGTTTATATTGAAATACCGCTTTACAGCCTGAAATTAGAAGGCATATTAACTGAAATACAGAAGAATAACGAGCTGGCAACTGCAATTATAAAGCCAAACGACCCTGATTTACTTGAAACAGTAAAACTGGGCACTCCCGCAAAAATTTCCTTTGTTAAAGGGCGTTTCTTTAATCACAGAACAGAGGAACTTCAAGAGGACACAAGCCGCCCATGGGATGATGAGGCTTTAACTAAACCTAAACCTAAACATAAGCCTAAAAAAATTAAGACGAAAAAAGCGCCTTCTGTAAAAAAGAAACCCAAAATTAAAGCCAAGCCTGCTAAACCTGATATCATTCAAAAAAGAGTTGAATACATATTAAAAACTCCCGCTTCACTCAGAGAAGTCAACACAAATGCTTATAATACAGCTTTTTTAGGCTTATGTTATGAGAAAAAAGCCGATAAGCAATGCCTTGAGCAAGCTAAAATTCGCCTTTTAGAAGCAATAAAAATAAACAAACCTACCGGTCATCCCATAAATGAAACTAACCTTGACGGTTTTGTGTTTGGTTATAACTTTATAAAACAGGAATTTACAGAAGAAGAAAAAAATACAATCCTGGCTTGGTTTTCAGAAATGAGGGAAAAGCACGAAAAATGGAAATTCGGCCCAACCTCAGGCATTAACAACTGGAAAACCCACAACCTTAAAATGCTTTTGCTGCTCGACAGGGCATTAGAAGATGAAGAATCGTTCAATAAGCATATTGAAGAAGCAAAACAGCACTATCAGAAAAATATAATTAATGAAATCACCGGGGAATCATACGATTACTCACAAAAAGGGAACTCCCTTCACTACCATACCTATAACCTTGAATCATGGCTTGAGATTGCGCTATTATCCAATGAGTTTAAAGATATGGTACAACCCCAATTCAATTTTCTCAGACAACACCTGAAAGCTGGCGAAACCGCGAAAATAAGCAGGGCTGTGTATTCTTATTACACCCTGTTTCCCGATGAAAAAGACCCGGAATTACTGGAAATTGCCAATAAAAGCAGATCAGTCAAGTTTGATTTTCTAAGGATACGAGCAAGTATTTATGATTAACTGGAATGTGTTTTTATTTTTCCTGTATTCATTTATTTTATTTGTACTTATCCTGGAAACCCCAAACAAAATTGTTCATATAAGGGAATATCCATACATATTTGGGTTGGTGGGCTTTATAGGGATTTACAGGTATGGCATGTGGCTTGCCCACTTAATAAGAGCCCAGATTTACGAAAGATACTTTTACAAAAAAGTAAGAAAAAACGCAGATTCTATACAGGAAGAGCGCTGGAAGCCTGAAAGATTATACTTTATGATTGTTTCTTTTCTGGAAGAAAAAGAAATATTATCTAATTCCATAAAATCGATTATCCAGGAAGCCAGAAGCCTAAATTTGCCGGTAACTATATGTATGGGCACAGCGAGTGCGCACGATGAAAAAATAGTTTCGAGCGTAATAGGGCATGATGATAAAGTAAAAATTATATTCGTGAGACAGGAATTGCCGGATAAAAGGCTGCAAATAGGCAGGGCGCTAAGGGCGCTGGTCAGGCAGGGGGTTGGAAAAAACGACCCTGTAATATTTATGGATGGAGATAGTGTAATTTACCCCGGCTGCTTAAGAAAATGCCTGCCTGTATTTCATATTTGCCCTGATGTAGACGCATTAACCACAAATGAAAAAGCTGTGGTTATGAATTCCTGGCTTTTATCAAACATACTCAGTCTCAGGTTTGCAATCAGGAACTTCCACATGCACTCACTTGCTTTATCCAGAAAGGTATTGTGCTTAACCGGAAGGTTTTCGATTTTTCGGGGAAGCAGGATAATAGAAGAGAGCTTCATTTCCAGGATTGAATATGATTATATTTGCGACTGGTACTGGGAAAAAATAAAATTCCTCAGCGGAGACGACAAGAGTACCTGGTATTCTCTGCTGGAAAGAGGCTCAAATATGCTGTATGTCCCGGATGCCTATATTTACAGCATTGAAAAAGTAAGGAGTAACCCTGTTAAAAAATATATTAACGACTTGCAGCGCTGGGGCGGTAATATGCTCAGGAATAACCTGAGAGCGCTACAGTTAGGGCCGCGGCGAACAGGTTTTTTCACCTGGTTTGTACTTCTTGATCAGCGGATGAGTATGTGGACAGCTATTTTTAGTCCAATTCTTATAATTCTGATGTCTTTCAAGAGTTTAAAATTAACTTATATGCTTATTCTCTGGGTTTTACTGGTAAGATATCTGCAATCCCTACTGCTTTTTTACTATGGCGGGAAGATTAACAGCACTTTTCCTATATTGTTATACTTTAATCAGGTGCTAAATGGCGTGATTAAGATATATATGCTGTTCCACTTAAGCCTCCAGCGCTGGAATGACCAGAATATACCGGCTACTCAATCCACTACTAATCAAAAAATCGAGCTGCTCACCGCAAAATACATCACAATTCTTTATATAATCATCTTTTTTCTAATAATTAATGCGGCGACTTCTTAGCTGATCTTGCTTTGAATTTATTTTTCTTTTTATTTTTATTAGCAAAGATAGGTTCATTATAAACTTTTTTCCCTCTTCTAAATCGATTTCCGAATTTTTGAGGTCTATCTTCTATTTGTTCTACTTCCTCAAAATCAATGGATGAATCAAACCCTTGATTTTCCTTATCCAGTGCGAATTTAAGCAATACAGCCGCAACATCCAGAGAGGTGTAATCTTCACCCATTAAAAGCTCAACCTGGTTTATATAGTTGCTAATATGCCCTTCAGTAATAATTTTCTTTATTTTTTTAGCCAGATAATTAATTCTTGTTGATTCAAGTTCATTTATAGTAGGAACATTTTGTCTTTGTACCTGAAAACCATTCAGTCTTTCAATTCTTTTGAGGTTATATATCTGTTTACCGGTTATAAAAGTAAATGCAGTGCCTGATTTGCCGGCTCTTGCAGTTCGTCCGATCCTGTGCACATAATCTTCATCATCCCGCGGCAGGTCATAGTTAAACACCGCTTCAACGTCATTTACATCCAGGCCTCTTCCAGCCACATCTGTTGCAACAAGAACCTCTACTGTGCCGTTTCTAAAGCCTCTCATTACTTTATCACGCTGGTTCTGGCTCATATCACCATGTAGAGCATCAGCAAAATACCCGCGGGTTTTTAGTATTTCCACAAGTTCATCAACCTGGCTTCTGGTATTACAAAATACCAGAGATAGCTTAAGATTATGCATATCAATTAATCTTGCCAGTAATTCAGGCTTGTTTTTATCCATAACTTCAAAATATAGCTGCTGGATTTTTGGATCGCTCTTCTTTTTACTGGTTACATCAATTTTTACTGCCTGTTTCTGGAACTGCTTTGTTAATTCAAGGATGTCTTTTTCCATCGTTGCGGAAAACATTATGGTTTGACGATTTGCAGGCGTGTCTTTCAGGATAATTTCAATGTCTTCCCTAAAGCCCATATCAAGCATTTCGTCTGCTTCGTCAAGAACCACCATTTTTACGGAATGCATTTTTATGGAGCCTCTTCTCATATGGTCCATAGTCCTGCCGGGTGTCCCAATTATTACCTGTACGCCTTTTTTCAGGGCTCTAAGCTGCCTTTCTATTTCCTGGCCGCCATAAACAGGAGTAACCCATAAATTTTCCTTATACTTCATAAGTTTGCGGAATTCTTCGGATACCTGAATTACAAGCTCTCTTGTCGGACATAGAATCACAGCTTGAAGCTCTTTATTTTCAGGATCAAGTTTTTCTATTATAGGTATTGCAAAAGCTGCAGTTTTTCCTGTACCTGTTTGAGCCTGGCCAATAACATCTTTATTTTCCAACAATAGAGGGATTGTAGCTGCCTGAATCGGGGAGGCTTCCTCGAATCCCATATCTTTTATAGCTTTTAATGTTTCCTGTGATAGTCCAAATTGTTCAAAATTAATATGCATAATTTCCAAATATTTTCTTGAAATGAGCATAATAAATTGACATAGTTATCACTTTTGTAAATGATTTCGGATATCTGAAAAGACTAATGAAGAATAATTTCCAGTAGTATTTCCTGCTTGAATCAACAAGTCCCATATAGAACATTGACTTGAAAAATGCGCCTAAAGAGTTCCAATCAAAGTTATCACTCACGTGATGGTTATAATTTTTGATGAAAGTAAGCACTCGGGCATAATAATTTTTTGACGAATATATTGAAGTGATAATGCTCTTATACCCTTCAACCAAAACGTCCTGTGATAATTTAGGAATAAAATTCAAGGATAAATCAGTGTTATTTCCTGATGAATTTTCAATGAGCCTGTTTTCTTTTTTGAGTCTTTCATGCAGCCTTGTTCCGGGCAGTGCCTGTAGCAAGCCGACCATTGCAATAACAACACCTGTTTTTTGAATAAAATCGATTTGTCTTTTAAAAATTGTCAAATCATCGCTGTCAAAGCCTACAATAAAACCGGCTGAAACTTCAAAACCGTTTCTATAAAGAGTCTTTACAGCTTCTACAAGGTTCCTATTTTTATTCTGGAATTTACCGCATTCGGATAAACTTTCTTCCGATGGTGTTTCCAGACCTATAAACACATTATTAAATCCGGCTTCTCTCATAAGTCTCATCAACTCATCATCATCTGAGAGGTTCAGGGAAACTTCAGTATTAAATGCTATATTGCTTTTTCTGGCTCTTCTCCACTCAGCAATAGCTCTTAGCAGTTCTTTAGACTTATTTTTATCACCAATGAAATTATCATCTACAAAAAATACTGAGCCTTTCCACCCTGAAGCTATTAAAGCATCAAGCTCACTGGTAATCTGCTCAGGGCTTTTCATTCTGGGGATTCTGCCGTTTAATTTTACAATATCACAGAATTCACAGTCAAAAGGACATCCCCTAGAGGATTGTATTGACATTGTTTTATAATATTTCTGGTTTAAAAGGTTCCATTGAGGAATAGGTGAAATAGCTAGATCAGGTTTTATTTCACTGGTATAAACCCTTTTCAATTCGCCTTTTTCAAGGTCTTCCAGGAACATTGGGATAGTTACTTCGCCCTCATTCAATGTAAAGTGATCCACATCAGGAAACTCTTCATGAAGGCTGGTAAATAACGGGCCGCCTGCTACTGTTTTCTTGCCTAATTCTTTACATCTTTTGATAATCCTTACAGCTGATTCTCTCTGGGTAATCATGGCGCTAACAAAGACGAAATCTGCCCATAAGAGGTCTTTTTCTTCTAAAGTTTCGATATTTAAATCTACAAGTTTTATTTCAAAATGTTTCGGTAATAAAGAAGCTACAGTAATCAGCCCTAATGGTGGTAATGTAGC
>MFRL01000043.1 GCA_001784565.1 Candidatus Melainabacteria bacterium GWF2_37_15 | reverse complement strand
TGCTGGAACTGGTGGTACTGGTGAATACTTCGTTACAACAACTGCCCTGAATAGCGTGCAGGATATCGATATAATCACCTCAGTTGATATAACCGAAACCGTTTCTAATCCTAATTCTGCTACATACTGGTTGGTATCATTTGACGGAAAAGCACACGATGACACGACAAAACAGTGGAAAAAAATGACCGCTGCTTGTACATTTGCAGATGCCACGACCACTGCTGACCTGGCTACATATGAGTTTGATACTGCCGGAAATGCCAACACGGCCACACAAATAGAAACCTGGATGGTTAACTGCATACCTCCTACCGGCACAAACACATTAGATTTTGCCATTGATCTTGCTACTACTGATGGCACTACCCTGCCTTCAGTTGATACAATAACTGTTAATTATTATCCTGAGCTGGAGTGAAAGTAACCGTCATTGCGAGGCGTGAATCGCTGATTATAAGCGGGCAATAAACTAACGAAGCAATCTTCCATGGTGTATAAAAGACAATAAATGAGCAAGCAAGGATACATTTACATATTAGCCAATTACAATAAAACAAGTCTGTATGTTGGAGTAACAAGTGATTTAATAAAAAGAGTTTATGAACATAAGCATAAACTTATTGTAGGGCATACAGCAAAGTATTATATCGACAGACTTGTTTACTATGAACAATTTGAGGATATAAAAGACGCTATAGCAAGAGAAAAGCAGCTAAAAGGAGGATCTAGGCAGAAAAAAATGGATTTAATTAATAGTTTTAATCCCGAATGGAAGGATTTATATGACGAAATTTTGTAATCATTCCTCATTGGAAGATTGCTTCGCAACTTTGCAGATCGCTTATATCCTACCATCTATGGCTCGCAATGACGAATCCGACAATCAACTTCCTCAGAATGACATTATATATTAAAAAACAACTTGTCAGCATTTTTTGAAGTGACGTTTGCCACTTCCTTTGGGCTTATTCCTTTTATTCTTGCTATTTCTTCAGCTACAAACCGTACCTTTGCAGGCTCGTTCAATTTCCCGCGGAAAGGATGGGGGGCAAGGAAGGGGGCGTCTGTTTCCAGTACCAGCCACTCTAAAGGCACTTTCTCAGCTACAAATTTAAGTTCTTTTGCGTTTTTAAACGTTACAGCTCCACCTACTGCAATATAATATCCGATTTCTATGCATTCGAGCGCAAAATCCACATCACCGGAAAAACAATGCATTACGCCTTTGACTTCCGGAAACTCCCTTAAAATTGATAATACATCAGTATGCGCCTCCCGGTCATGCACTATAACAGGAAGTTTTAGTTCCTGTGCAAGTTTTAAATGCTGCCTGAATGCATGCTTCTGGATATCAATGAACGATTTATCCCAATAATAGTCAAGTCCGGTTTCCCCAATAGCCACAATTTTTTCATGGCTAGCGTAGTTTTTGAGCTGGTCATAATATTCATCCGCCCAGCTCTTTGCTTCCGACGGATGCACCGCAACCGCCCCATAGATATCATCGTATTTTTCTATAATTTCTATTATCTTTGGAATATCGTGTAAAGTAACGCCAGGTATAATAATCCTGTCAACGCCAACATCCTTTGCATTTCCGATGATTTCATCCAGGATTTCCTCGTAATCCTTAAAATCCAGGTGCGCATGCGTGTCTATAAGTCTATAGGAAACCATGTTCTTCCAGGTAATTTTCTGTTATATTGCTGCTGTTTTTGCGGGTGAACTTTTCAACGTATTTTGCAAGCACATCCGGCTCAAGGTTTACCATGTCGCCGGGGTTTAAAGAGCCAAGATTTGTTTCTTTGAGCGTTGTTGGAATAACCGCCACTGAGAAAATATCATTTTCAAGTGATGCGACGGTTAGACTGATGCCGTTTACAGTGATTGAACCTTTGTAAATTGCATATTTCATTATGTTTTGCGGTGCAGTGAAGTAGAAATTATAGGATAATCCCTGATTTTCCTTTCTTAAAAAATTGCCCATTCCCTCAACATGCCCAGTGACTATATGGCCACCGAATCTGCTGCTGGCTGACATTGCCCGCTCAAGATTCACCACCTGTCCCTGTTTATAATCGTTTAAAATGGTTAAATCCAGGGTTTCCCGTGAGGCTTCTACTTCAAAGCCTGACGAGGTTAGTTTTGTAACAGTCTGGCATGCTCCATCAATAGCGACACTGTCGCCCGGTTTGAGGTCATCAAGGATTTTGGTGCAGTTTATTACTATAACTGCGCCGTTATTTTGTTTTTTTATGCCGGCAACAGTGCCTGTTTCTTCAATAAGTCCTGTAAACATAATTTTTTTAACACATTTTATTTATTCCATTATAAACTATTCATAAGATAATTTTTAAATTTTAAAGAAAGGGTCGTTAATGGGTATTTCAGTCGTAATTCATACTTATAACTCAGAAAAATATCTGGAAAAATGTCTTGAATCAGTAAAAACTTGTGAAGAAATCGTTATATGCGATATGCACTCAACTGATAGGACAATCGAGATTGCGCAAAAGTATGGGGCAAAAATTATTTACCACGAAAATTTAGGCTTTGCCGACCCTGCAAGGAACTTTGCTTTAAGTCATGCAACGCAGGACTGGGTTTTGGTGCTGGATTCAGACGAAGAAATTCCTCCCGCGCTGCTTGAACATTTGAGAGAGTTAATGACCACGTTGCCTAAACATATAGGCGGCGTATTTATCCCAAGAAAAAACCTGCATTTAGGTCAGGTTTTATGGTTGTCTTATCCAAATCCAATACTCAGGTTTTTCAAAAATGGTAAGGTGTCATTCAGCGAAAAAGTTCACTGTGCACCTACTATTATTGACGGGGGGGACTGGCATATTGATGAGAAACGTACGGACTTAGCTATAATTCACTACAACCATGACGATTTAGAGTCATTTATATCAAGAATGAACACATATACAACCCTTGAACTTGAAAAATTCGAGGAAAGGGGCGTAAAATTTTCCATTGGCCTGTTATTATTTAGGCCTATAGGCGAATTTATAAAGAGATATTTCATTAAGGGTGGCATTAAGAGTGGTTTGCATGGATTTGTATTCTCAGTTTTCCTGATGATTTACAAATTTACTGCCGCTGCAAAACTTTGGGCAAAAGAGCTTAAGGAGAAACAAAATCTCACTTAAAGAACGACTCCAAATCCTCAAGCTGGGTGGATTCTTCCTTAATTTCATCAAATATAGGTAAAAGTTCCTTCTCATCTACACCCAAGTGCGAAAGAATAGTTTTATCAAATACCTCCATGCTAAATATCCCAAGATCAAGCACAAGCTGAGAGATGATATTGCCTAGATACACTACTGTTGCAATCTTTTCATTCTTCTCTGATTCAAGAGGACTATGGTGATGCTTGATTATATCTATTAAAACCTCAGGCAAATTCCACCCTTCTGCTACCATACTTCCTATAGAAGGATGTGTCATCTCACAGTGCTTCTGCTCCGCAGCTAAAATCCTGTCCGAGTGTAGTTGATTTCGTGTTTCCTTAATTACATTGGTATAGTTGTTATGGTCATACTGGTCAAGTATAAGTTTGCCGATATCATGCAGGATTGCAGCGCTGAAAATGTTCTCATCATCCTGAAAAAAGAGTTTCTGGTATATTTTTTTTGATGCAACTGCAGTCAGGAGTGAATGCTTCCAAAACTTTTTATAATCAAGGTTTGCGGTTAGTGAGTCTTTTGGTGTAAACATCTTAAAAATACTTGAGGACAGCACCAGACCCTTTATTGTGGTAAAACCAAGAATCATTATAGCGTGCTGAATAGAGCTTATTTGCTTTGGAAAACCATAGTATGCAGAATTAACAAGCCTCAGCACCCTGGAAGTCAGGCCGGAATCCTGTGATATAACTATGCTCAGTTCTGCTGCAGAGGACTTGGGATTTTGTACCAGTTCAGTGATTTTTGTCACAACTTCTGGCAATGATGGAAGATCCCTTGCTTTTAGCTTTATGGATTTGGATTTTGCTGTAACTTCATTCTCCGGTTTAGTTAAAACGGTTTCTGTTGCAGAATAGACTTCAATTGAATACTTTTTAAGTTCATCTATTATCCATTTTCGGATGTCTTCTTCCTGTGCGAGCTCGCTAAAACTAGACACAACCACGCCTGTGAATTTTTTCCGGGGTGCCTCGTTCATGAGTTGTACGAGTTTTGGTCGGTAATCAGGCCTGCTTTCTTCGGGTTCTGCCATGATTTCTAACAAATTAAGTCCATTTTTTTTACAAAAGGACTTTATTTCTAAGCCTGACTCATATGAAATTATATAGCCTATAACGTTCATTTTTCCCTGTCACCCCGAACTTGTTTCGGGGTCTTGCAAATTATCAACATAAAGCAAATTATCGTATACAGTTGCTATCTGGAAAGATGCTGAAACAAGTTCAGCATGACGTTTTTGGAATTTAAGGAAATTATACCAGATGTTTTATTCCACTCACTTTATAGTATAATCCTTGCAGATTTTTTAATTAATCCTAGTTTTATATGAGATAATTATATTAGGATGAGTAAATGGGGAAGGGATAACTAATTATGAGCAATCCAAATATAGCAATCCTCGGTGCGACAGGAGTTGTGGGACAGGAAATCCTTAAAATTCTTGAAGAGAGGAATTTCTTATTTAATAATATTAAATTTTTGGCCAGTGCGAGAAGCGCAGGCAAGGAAATAGAATTCAAAGGCAAAAAATACACTATAGAAGAAGCAACACCAAAGGCTTTTGAAGGTGTGGATATAGTGCTGGCATCGGCAGGAGCCGCAACAAGCAAGGCTCTTGTTAATGATATAGTCAAAGCTGGAGCAGTACTTGTTGATAATTCCAGCGCATTCAGGATGGAACCGGACGTGCCGCTTGTTATTGCAGGAGTAAATGATGAGGATCTTAAATGGCATAAAGGCGTTGTAGCAAACCCTAACTGCTCAACTTCCCAGTTAATGCTTCCCTTGAAACCCTTGCACGAATATGGAACTATTAAAAGAATGATAGTAACTACATACCAATCCGTGAGCGGAGCTGGCAAAGACGCTATAGATGATTTAAGGGATGGCACACGCAAAAAATTTGCGAAGCATCCGATAAACTTTAACTTAATTCCTCAAATTGATGTTTTCCTTGAAAATGGTTACACAAAAGAGGAAATGAAAGTTGTAAATGAAACAAGAAAAATACTTCATTTATCTGACGATGTGAAAATTTCTTGCACAGCCGTGAGAGTGCCTGTGTATATAAGCCATTCAGAGGTTGTAAACATAGAGTTTGAAAGAAACATAACCCCTGAAAAAGCAAGAGAAATCCTCACGTCAGCATACGGAGTAGAGGTAATTGACAACCCTGAAAATTCAGAGTATCCTACTCCCATAGACGCAGCAGGGAAAGACCCGGTTTACGTTGGGAGGATAAGAAAGGGGCTGGCGTTAGATAACGAATTAGTTATGTGGGTTGTAGCGGATAATTTAAGAATCGGGGCAGCTCTAAACACTGTAAGGATTGCAGAAAAATTAGTTGAGATGAATCTTATAAAAAATGTTAAATAAATGTAGAAATATTAAGAAGTATTTAAAAACTTCATCCTGTTATATAATTAATTCTATGTCTGTAAATTTTACTGTATATCGTATATTTGAATTTAACAAAAGGATAAAATAAAATGAGTTTACCAAAAGTTGCATATTTTTCAATGGAAATGGCTATAGATCAAACTTTAAGTACCTATGCAGGAGGCCTGGGCTTTCTTGCAGGGAGCCATATGCAGTCCGCAGGGCACTTAGGGGTTCCTATGGTCGGTGTAACAATTTTCTGGTCTTATGGCTATTATGACCAGCGTATCAGCAGTGAAGGAACTGTTGAAATCGCATACGTCAGGAAACACTATGATTTCCTTACTGATACAGGAATAGTCACAAATGTTAAGATTTTCGGCAGGGATGTAAAGGTAAAAGCCTTCAAGCTGGAACCTGAAACTTTCGGAACCTGCCCTATATTCCTTTTAACAACCGATATTCCTGAAAACTCCCCTGAAGACAGGACTATAACCCATAAGTTATATGACAGTAATGAAAGTACCCGTATTGCACAGGAAGTTGTGCTTGGAGTAGGCGGCGTTAGAGTTTTAAGGGCAGCAGGATTTAATTTTGACTTGATTCATATGAATGAGGGGCATGCTCTTCCTGCGGCATTTGAGCTGTTAAGAGAATTTAACGGTGACATGAACAAAGTCAGAGAAAAAACTGTTTTCACAACACATACACCTGTTTCTGCAGGAAATGAAGTTCACTGGGTTGATACATTGCAACAGGGCGGCTTTTTCGCCGGAGTTGCAAGAGAAAAAGCCGTTGAACTTGGAGGCGAAAATTTCTCTCTTACAGTAGCAGCTCTGAAAATGAGCCGTATTGCAAATGCTGTTTCTCAGCTGCATGGGCTTGTCGCAAATAAAATGTGGAAAAACGTAGAAGGCAGATGCCCGATCATAGCAATAACAAACGCTGTTAACCTTAATTTCTGGCAGGATATGAGGATTCGTAAAGCTGAACAGTCTCCAAACTATGAAGACTTGATTTCAGTAAAAAGAACAATGAAACAAGAATTGTTTAAATATGTTGCTGGAAAAACCGGTAAACTATTTAAGCCAGATGTATTAACAATTACTTGGGCGCGCCGGTTTGCGGATTACAAAAGGGCCTGGTTAATACTCATGGAGCGTGACCGTATCGCTAAATTATTAAAAGAAGGCAAAGTACAGCTTATATTTGCTGGGAAATTCCACCCGGCAGACACCCTTGGAAGAGATATGTTTAATAATATCCTTAAACAGTCTTATGAACTTCCAAATGTTGTAGTTCTTCCGAACTATGAGCTTGATTTGAGCTCTATGCTTAAGAAAGGTACTGATGTATGGTTGAATACTCCGCTAAGACCGTTTGAAGCGTCAGGAACTTCCGGCATGTCAGCAAATATGAACGGTGCTATCCACCTATCAATTTTCGACGGCTGGGCTGTGGAAGGCACATTCCATGGCATAAACGGTTATACAGTGAAGTATCCCGGGCTTGATGATGACATTAGCTGGGAAGAACGCCACTGGAAAGATTATGAATGCCTGATGAATATCATGGATAATAACATTCTGCCTACATATTATGAAGATAAGCAGAAGTGGGCACAGCTCATGCGTCAGGCAATAAGGACAGCAGAAGCCTATTTCCATTCTGATCGGATGGTAATTGAGTATTATAACAGGCTTTATCAACCGATTGCGCATGGCAGCATAGATGATGAAGAGCCAAAAGACATCATCACAGCCGAGCAGCCGAACCTGCATGCGTGGGAATACTCAAATATTAAGTAATAAATGTCACCCCGCACTTGATGCGGGGTCTGTTTTGGCGGGCATAGCCCGCCTTTTATTCAGATGCCTGAATGCTGTTACTTCAAACCCGAACTGTCATTCCGGGCTTGACCCGGAATCTATCTAATAAACAACACTATGCTTTAAGTTGCAACTGGGAAAGACCCTGAAACAAGTTCAGGGTGACGATTTTGTTCAGGGTGATGGTTTTAGTGCGCAGTTCTTCGCAACATTTTTAAAAAGAATTGAATTACATCCAAAATTTGTACATAATATACCTATGAAAGACATTGAAAAATCAAAATCAGAAGAAATAGAAAACAACAATGATTTGCAGGCTGCGCTTGAAGCAAAAAAGAGGCAGAGGAAAAAGGATATATTGATTGGGGTAAAATTAAGGAAGATTTAGAAATTTAAAGAGGAGCCACTAAATGTCATATCTAGACACTATACTTGTGCCTATAATTAACTACATTGAAACAACCATAACTAACCTTGGGGAATTCGGTATAGTTATGTTGATGGCCATAGAATCCGCTAATATACCGCTTCCAAGCGAAGCAATACTTCCATTTGCTGGTTACCTGGTCAGTAAAGGAGTAATGGGTTTTCATGCAGCCAGCTTTGCAGGAGCGTTTGGCTGTGTTGTGGGTTCAATTCCTTCTTATTACCTTGGATACTTCGGCGGCAGACCGTTTGTGGAAAAATACGGCAAATGGTTCCTTGTAAGCAAAAAAGACCTTGAAATGGCTGATCGATGGACGGAAAAATACGGGGATTGGGCGTTTTTTATTTGCAGAATGCTGCCTGTAGTCAGGACGTTTATTTCGCTTCCTGCCGGTATTTTAAAAGCGAATTTTCCAAGGTTTATATTTTTTACATTTCTGGGCTCGTTAATATGGAGTTATTTGCTGGTTTATGTGGGCGTAAAGTTAGGAGAGCACAGGGAAACGCTTTCGGCAATATGGCATAAATTTGATTATGCCATAGTTGGAGTGCTGCTTATTCTTTTCATTATCTATGTAAAAAGGCATATTAAACATCTGAAGGAGTCATAGCCTTTTTCTCAGCAAAATAGGACAGCAGGTAAAAAAGCAGGATGTCACTTTTAAGGCACACTGAAAAGTCCCTTTTCAAAGCTTCGTTAAAATAGTCTCTGGCTTTTTGAAAATAGTTATTTTGAAAATATTTTTTGCCAATATGAGTGTAGCGCATAGCATAGGCCAGGTGTAATAATCTTAACTGCGCCGGACTAATGTTTTTTGTCTGAAAAATTCTGTTTAATACCTTAAAACCACTGCTTTCAAAGGATTTAAAATCGTTGGACTCGTTTTGTGTTGATACCCTGCATCTGGCAAGAGGCTCTTTTATACCAAAAAATTTATAATAAAGGGCAAGTCTTAAGAAAAAGTCCCAGTTACTTGAGATGTTAAACGATTCATCAAATAAGCCTGCTCTATTGAGGCAGCTTTTTCTGAATATGGCAACAGAGCTGTTATGCAAAAAATTTTTCATAACCAGCCTGTCAAAAAGATATCCCTCGTGTCCTGTACAAGGTTTTGTACCTATAAAGTTATTATATTCGTCTATTAAAGAGCTTCCACAATAAACAAGTCCAATATCATGCTTTCTTTCCAATATTTCGACTTGTTTTGCCAGTTTATCAGGTTCCCATATATCGCAGGAATCCATAAACACTATGTATTTTCCTTCTGCTTTCTTTATACCTAAATTCCGGGCTGAATTTAACGATTCAGACTTATGCCTGAAATAGCGTACTTGTATATCTTTATTTATAGCTGCTGTGGCTTTTGGCTCAAAATCAGGCTTATAATGAATGATAAGAATTTCAAAATTCCGAAAAGACTGCCGCCTGACGGAATTAATGGATTCTCTCAAGCATTTTCCTAGCGTGCAGGTAGGAATTACTACGGAAACCATCGTCCTGTCCATACAATAATTCTCCTCCTTTAAGATATGGAAACATTAAAGGAAACTTAAACGAAAAAATATATAAATAATAGAAACGATCGGGGAATACCTACTTAAATAGCCTAACTGGCCGGAATTATTATATAATCAAGTTAACCGACAAGTTAACTGGTAAATGCTCCCTTTACCTTGTCAAGTAGTGACTCTTTCTGCGACTTTTGCTTTTCTATTTCCGCTAAATGCCTGAACAGTTTCTTTTCTTCCTCATTAAGGTGCGTTGGAGTAACTATATTCAGCTTAATAAACTGGTCACCCCGCCTGGAAGGTATATTTAAATACGGAACTCCCGCCCCTTTTATACTTAAAACTGTTGCTGTTTGTATTCCGGGTTGTATTTTAATCTGTCTTTTTCCGTCAACTGTATCCACGTCTATGGTATCCCCCAATGCTGCCTGAGAGAATGTTATTTCTTTCTCAAGATATATATTTACACCGTCTCTTTTAAATACTTTATGCGGTTTAACAAAGAGTACAACGTATAAATCACCCGCTGAGCCGCCATTTTTCCCGGAATCGCCTTCTCCGCTGACACGTAATTTCGTGCCATTATCTACTCCGGGCGGAATTTTTATATTTATAATCTTTGAAACCCCAACTCGTCCTTCTCCACGGCATTTATTGCAGGGATTGGAAATCATTCTGCCTGTGCCTTTACAACGGGGGCAGGTTCCCACCTGGGTAAAGTGCCCGAGTATAGTCTGGGTGGTTTGCTGAACCTGTCCTGAACCGCGGCATGTAGGACAAGTTACAGGATTTGTACCTGGTTCCATCCCTTTTCCGCTGCACCGGTCGCAGGTTTCCATGTGATTTATTTCAATATCTCTTTCTATGCCAAATACAGCTTCTTCAAACTCTATTTGAAAGTCCAGACGCAGGTCGCTGCCCCTTCTTGGAGCATTGGGATCCTGTCTTCCTGCTCCGAACCCTCCGCCAAAGAATGAGGACAAAATCTCGCTCAAATCACCAAAACCAAAGTCAAATGGGCCATTGAAGTCATATCCTGCATTTTTTAGCCCATCTGCGCCGTATCTGTCATATAATGAGCGTTTTTCATCATCCATAAGCACTTCATATGCCTGGCCAAGCTCTTTGAATCTTTCTTCAGCATCAGGGGCTTTATTGACATCAGGGTGGAGTTCCCGGGCTTTTTTCCTGAAAGCGCTTTTTACTTCGTCTTTGGGGGCATCTTTTGACACGCCCAGTATTTCATAATAATCTTTATTAGCCATCATATTATTCTTTTACTGCCACATTAACCATTGCCGGTCGTACTATTCTATCGTGCAACTGATATCCGCTCTGCAGCTCTGCAATAACTGTATGGTCAGGATGCCCGTTAGCGGGAGTTTGCATAATCGCTTCATGCAGGTTAGGGTCGAATTCTTTCCCCACAGATTCAATTTTTTTGAGTCCTATTTTATCCAGAGCGTCAATTATCTGTTTTTGAATCGCGTCAAAGCTTTCTTTGAGTTTTGTCGGGTCGTCGAGTTCCTGAAAAGACTTTTGTGCTCTTTCAACAGTATCAAGCACTGGTAGAAGTTTTTTCAGTGTTTCTTCAGCGCCATATTTCAGGAGGGCTTCTCGTTCCTGTGCCTGTCTTTTCCTGTAATTATCAAAATCGGCCGCAAGTCTTACATACTGATTTTTTTGCGTTTCGATTTCTTCCTCAAGTTTTTTTATTTTATCATCAGTTTCCGTTTGTTCATTTTGTTCTGTTTCTTCAGCGTTATTTTCCTGAACAAATGGATTTTCTTCTTTTTCACTCATCGTTTTTACACCTCATAGTAAATAATAAAGCATAAACTTTTTTAAATTTAAAGTTTATACCGGCAGGGTAAAGTAAAATGTTGTACCTTTTCCTTCTTCTGTTTCAAACCATATCCTGCCGTGATGAGCTTCCACTATTTGTTTTGAAATATATAATCCTAAACCACTGCCAATTTCTCGCTTTTTAATGGGATATCTCTGGAAAATTTCCGGTATAATCTCTTTTGGTATGCCGGAACCATTGTCTTTTACCGAAACCTGAATGCAATTGTCCGGTTTTATTGCGTTTATTACTATGGCTGTGCCTTTTGGATTATGCTTTATTGCGTTGGCAATCAGGTTTGTCAGTACTCTGTTGATTTCTCCTCTATCAATACTTACCATCGGTAAATCTTTTTGTATGTCTATGGAAATTTCGCTTCCCTGGCTATCTGCAAGATATTTCAGGGATTGTGCTGCTTCCTGAATTACCATACTAATATTTTCCTGTGTTTTATTCAGTTCTGCTCTTCCGGATTCATAATGATAAACAGCTACCAGGTTGTTAACAAGCTTTAAAAGCTCTTCATTTGTCTTATACATTTCTCTTAAATATTCATTAAATGGCTCCTTTTCCATTTTAGCTTTAGGAGAAAGCAGGTATTCCAAAGCTTTTTGCTCTGCAAGAAGAGGACTCCTTAAATCATGCACCAGCGTTGCAATAAATGTTTTTCTTGTTTCTTCCAGTTCCTGCCTCTGTATTGTTTCAAGGGTAACAATGGATATTGTATCCATAATAAGTTTAAATAAATTCTTTTCCTCGTCTGTCCATTCTTTTGGCTTTGAGTTTGTTATCATAGTTAGTTCAATAAGTCCAGGCTCTTCCGAACCAGGAAATTTCTTTAAAGTTGGGTATACTATAAAGGAACACACATCTTTTTCTTTTAAAAGTGCTTTAAGTTTTTCATTTTTTATATCTGTTTTTATATCATTTGAATAAATAATCTCATTAAGACCAGGTATTATTTCTGAGGCATCTTCCTTTCTAATAAAATATTTTTTCCCCGGAAATTCCAATACATTATGGTCAGAAACATGAAGGTGAAACACTTTATCTGTATTAAACATATTTTGTAATTGTTCAAGCATATAAGTATCTACTTCTTCATGAGTTGATATTGTTCGGGCTTCTGAAGTTACTTTTCTGAGGGTTTTTTCTGCATTTAAAGAGGATTTTAATTCTTCATTTAATCTGATAATTTCATCTTTTAACCTTGATTGATTTAATAAAATTGACGTTTGGCGGGATATAGAATCCATCAGGTCAATTTCCTCCTGTTTATAGGATTTCGGCTCCCCGGCAACAGCCTCTACGATTAATATTCCTATTGGTTTTGAGGCATATAATATCGGGGCTGCCATAAATGACTTGATTTTGCTTTTTTCCAGTAATAATTTACTGTTCTCAGGGACGTTCAGCGTACTTACATCATCAACAGCCAGGGTTTTTTGCTGAGTGAATAAAAAATCTGTAAAAGGTTGCATATCTTCGCTTGATAACTGCATTCCCGTTACATCACTGACGTGCAGGGAAGCTATATATGAATTATGGCTTTCGATGGGCAAGTAAGTGTTATTTTCCGAGTTATACTCCACAAAGAAACACCTGTTCGCATTAAATACTTTTCCGGTATTTACTACAATATTTTTCATAGTTTCTTCTGTAGTCCTGGTTTCAATTGCGCCAAGGACAATATTTCTTGTGATTTCTTCCCTGTTAATTAACGTTCTCAGGTTAAATATCATTTCATTTATGGATTCTGAAAGGTTTTTTAATTCGTCCCGGGTATTAAGCTCTGATTTCGTTTGTAAGTTACCTCCCGCAACTTTTTTGGCTATATCTTTTAAGTAATTAACGGCATTGGTAATGGAAAGGCTCAGGCAGGTAAATACATATGCTAAACCAAGGATAGCAAGAAGAGTCGGTAATATAATTAAAAGCCTTATAGCCTTAAGGTTTTCTACCCTCTTTCTTAGCAAATCATTCAGCGTAATTATGCTTATGTCATAAAACATAAAAGCTGACCTCAAAGCCCCTGTCCCCAGTTCAAAATACTCATCAGGATTTATAGCTTGTGTTTTGTTTTTAATTACATGGTCTTGGGTAACAGTGAAAAATTTCTGCGTTGATTCATTCAGATCATCAATAAATTTCTTTAACGTGTGCATAGAAGCTGGATTTTCTTTCAAAGCCGTTTTTGTGCTTCCATTTATGCTGTTCAGAAAAAACTCTGAAAAAGCAATATTAGTTGCTATTTCTCTTCTTTCTTCATCTGTTTTCTGTTTTTTTATTAATATTCCCGTTCCAATGCCTCTAACCTGACCAAGTGAGTTTATAAATTCAGGTATAAACCTTCTAATCAAACGTGACAGGTAAAATTTATCTTTTTCCGGTTCCATAGTAAGATTTGAATTATCTCCGAGGTCTTCTATCAAATCGATAATTCTCTCGATTATATATGTATGAGCCTCAAAACTTTCCTCAGGGGTTAAACTAATCGCACTTTTTTCAAGTTCATTCCATCTGTCTGTTATTTTTTTCAAGTCTTCAGACGATTTAAAAATATTGTTATATTTTCTGTTAATTCTTTCTATCTCGGCGATTTCCCTGTTTATACTGGTTTTTCTTTCATCAATTATATTTTTTAGTGTTTTATCGCCGCTTAAATATCCGTTCACCAGCCCTCTATGTGTTGTAATATCTTGCAGGATATCTTTGATTTGGTTTATATAAATCAGACCAATTCGTTGTTTTTCCGTGAATTCAATCCCACGGTTAAGGCCCCACACTAACCCCAGCAGTAATGCTATTATAAAAAAAGTAATAAAAGCAGCTACCAGGCCGAATTTTTGGGGATATTTCAGCCTGTTTATGAGGTTAACTCCGGGGATGAAAATACTTTGCATAGAAAATGCACTTTTGTTTATAAACAATTTCAATTAAAATATTATTTTGTTTAAAATTAAGCCTACAAGCGGGTAATATTGTTTACATAATTTTTGGCTGTAATTGCGAGACACAAAATATCTGATATAATAAAAAACATTATTTGAACTTTGAAAATCAAATAGGGTAGCCCCTCATTATTCCCCTCTGGACACGCTCTAAACGTGAAATAGCCGGAGAAAGGAGGTGGTGCTAGATGAAGGTAAAACTTGCTATAGGTGAGCGGGAGTTATTAATACTTGTTATTGTGCTTCTTCTCCTATATAGCAGAAAAGACCTAGTAGAAATACTAAGTCTTTTACTATAATCTAAGTGGGCTTTAAAGTGGTGTGAGATTGCAGCTCACGCCCGCCCGTATTTATAATATAACATATTTGTAAAAAATTTAAAGTGTTTGAAATTTTTTGTAAGATGAAAACAGGTAAGATGAAAACAAATAAAAATTTAAAATATTGGCTGGGTTTTTCAAAACTATATTCTATAGGCACAATCCATCTTAAAAAAATGCTATCCCGCTTTGGCTCAATAGAAGAATCATGGCATGCCACAGCATCTGACCTACTGGGGATTGAAGGTTTTCACTCCAGCACAATAAATAAGTTCACAGAAGAAAAAAAATCCCTGAAAAACCTTGAGAAACTGGAAGAAGAAATACTTGAAAAAAATATAAAAGTAATTACCCTAGAAGATGAAAATTATCCTTCTTATTTAAAAGAGATCTATGACCCGCCAATAACCCTATTCATAAAAGGCAGCCTTGATTATGTGAACCAGGATAACTGCCTTGCTGTGGTGGGCAGCAGAAAAGCCAGCCATTACATACAGGAAGTCTTAAAAAAGATAATACGTGACCTGAAAAATACAGATATCACAATAGTAAGCGGCCTGGCAACAGGCGTGGACACCTGTGCTCATAGTGCCGCAGTTGATAATGGCATGTGTACAATAGCTGTGCTGGCCTCTGGATTTGATCATATTTACCCGGCATCTAATAAACAGTTATTCCGGAACATAGTGGAAAACAACGGTGCAGTAATAACAGAATACTTTCCCGATACCCAGCCCCTGCCGATGAGATTCCCACGGAGAAACAGGATTATAAGCGGGCTTTCTCAGGGAACATTAGTGGCTGAAGCAGGTCTTAAAAGTGGGGCATTAATTACCGCAAATTTATGCCTTGAGCAAAATAGAGAGTTGATGTGCATTCCCGGCATGGTGACAAATCCTAACACTGAAGGCATTCATAAGCTTATTAAAGAAGGAGCGGCAGTAGTTACAAGGGCTGAAGATATTTTAAATCTTTTAGGATGGCAAATTACAAGCATAAATAATACATTAAATAAAACTGTTGAACTTAACCTACTTGACAATGAAAAAAAAATATACGACATTTTAGATTTGGGGGAGCCAGTAATGTTTGATAAATTAGTTGAAAAATCCAAACTAAGTGTTGATGAATTGATGACAACCCTTACATCCATGGAGTTGAATGGAATAATTACACAGTTACCAGGACAAAAATTTGTAAAGAATTTGAATTAATGGCAAAAACAGTAAAAACAGAAAAAGCACAGAAATCCAATAAAAAATCATTGGTAATAGTCGAATCCCCTGCAAAAGCAAAAACTATAAAGAAGATACTGGGCGATTCTTTCGAAATTAAGGCAAGTTATGGTCACATAAGGGATTTTCCTAAAAAAGTTTTTGGCCATGAAAATAACTTTGAACCGGCATTTGAAGTCATACCGGATAAAAAAAAGGTCGTAGATGAATTAAACAGCATTGCCAAAAAGTCTGACAAAATTTATCTTGCCCCCGACCCTGACAGGGAAGGAGAAGCTATAGCATGGCATATTTCAGAAGTGCTGGATGTGCCAAAAGCTAATATTTGCAGAATTGAATTCAATGAAATTACCCAGAATGCAATAAGAGAAGCTGTAAAAAACCCCCGTTCCATTAATATGAACCGGGTAGAGGCGCAAAAAGCAAGACAAATCCTTGACAGGCTAGTAGGGTATCAGATCAGCCCTATATTATGGGATAAACTTAAAAATTACAAGCTTTCAGCAGGAAGAGTCCAAAGCGTTGCGGTCAGGTTAATTTGTGAAAGAGAAGCCGAAATAGAAGCATTCACACCTGTAGAATATTGGAGAATTAGCGCTGAGTTATCAAAACTAAAATCTTCAGTTTCTTTTGCAGCAGAATTAACTAAAGAAGACAATAAAAAAATTGAAATACCTGATGAAGAAAAAGCTTCCAAAATTGTTAATACATTAAAGAAAGCTGGTGTTCAGTTTAAAGTTGCAAAAGTAACTGAAAAAGAACTGAAAAGAAACCCCCAGGCTCCTTTTATTACCAGTACCCTGCAAAGGGAAGCCAGCAACAAGCTTGGTTATGGCGTTTCAAAAACAATGCAGATAGCCCAGAAGCTTTATGAAGGTATAGAAATGGGTACAAGCGGGCATGTGGGACTTATTACCTATATGAGAACCGACAGTACCCGTATTTCCGACGAGGCCAGGGATTCAGCAAAAGAATACATAGTAAAGCATTATGGTGAAAAATATTATCCTGAAGAGCCGCGAGTATTCCTGAAAAAAGGCAAAAATGTCCAGGATGCTCACGAAGCCATAAGGCCAACCTACATTGAAAAATCCCCTGAATCCATCAGGCAGTACCTCACAGGTGAACAGTTCAGGATTTACAAGCTTATATGGGATAGATTTGTAGCTAGCCAGATGCAGCATGCTGTAATAAAAAACACCTCCGTGGAAATAGAAGCGGAAAACTATACATTCAGGGTTGGCGCAAGCAAAGTAGCCTTTGATGGCTTTTTAATAGTATATGATGACAGGGAAGATAATGAAAAATCTTCTCCTATTCCAGAATTAGGACAAGGCGATGTCTTAAAACTAGTTAAGTTAGACCCTACACAGCATTTTACACAGCCGCCGCCAAGGTATTCCGAAGCTACACTGGTAAAAATTATGGAAGAGAATGGAATAGGGCGACCAAGTACCTATGCGCCTATTATTTCCAAAATACAGCAAAGAGGATATGTTGTTAAGGAAGAAAAAGCCCTTGCCCCGACTTTATTAGGCAAGGTTGTAAATGAGCAGCTAGTGAAGCATTTTGCTAATATCGTTGATTTTGCTTTTACAGCTACCATGGAAAATAGTCTTGACGATATTGAATCTGATAAAGCAGAGTGGAAAAGCATTTTAGGCGATTTTTATGAGCCTTTTGTAAAAGTTGTTGAAATCGCAAAAGATAAAATGGAAGATGCCGGCATAATAAATGATCAGGTTTGTTCTAATTGCGGAAAGCCTATGAAGCTAAGAACCAGCCGTTGGGGCACGCAATTCCTTGGTTGTACAGGTTATCCTGAGTGCAAAACAATGGTATCTCTTGATAAAGAGAAGCAGGCTGTTCCTGAAGATAGGCCATCAGATGAAAAATGCGAAAAATGTAACGCTGACATGGTTATAAAGCGAGGCCCTTACGGTGATTATCTATCCTGTACGAATGAAAATTGTAAGCATAGAAAGAAAATCATTAAAAAAACAGGCGTGAATTGTCCTGAAAAAGGTTGTAAGGGTGAACTCATACAAAGAAAATCAAGATACGGCAAGATTTTTTATGGATGTAGCAGTTATCCTGACTGTAAATTCGTACTTTGGAACGAACCAAACGGTGAAAAATGTCCGGAATGTAATTCTTTGCTGGTAAATAAATACCTGAAAAGAGGCAATAAAGTCGCCTGTTCGAAAAAAGAGTGCAAGTTTGAAAAGCCAATGGAAGAAGCGGTAAATGATTAAGCTGGGATTAATCGGTTATCCTCTCGGTCATTCATTATCTCCTCTTATGCATAAGGCTGCATTAGCTGAAGAAGGCATTCCAGGAGATTATGTATTGTTTGAAACCGCTCCTGAAGAGCTTAAAGACAGAGTTGATTATTTAAAAAATAATAATTTCCGGGGATTTAATGTAACAATCCCTCACAAAGTAGCAATAATGGAATACTTGGACAAAATAGACAACTTTGCACTAAAAGTTGGCGCTGTAAATACGGTAATCATTGATGAAAACAAGAAATTATTCGGGTATAACACCGATGTTTACGGGTTTATACATGCGATTCCGACAGATATAAGACATAATTTAAACAATAAAAACGCCGCAATCATAGGTTCCGGCGGTGCCACCCGGGCAATAATAGAAGGAATGACAGCGTTAGGAATTAAAGAAGTAAAAATATTTACCCTTGAAAGTGAGCTTGAAAAAGCCAAAGAATTAGGAGTAAACTGCTTTGTGCTTAATGAAAAGGTTAATCTGGAAGGCATTTCTTTAGTTGTTAACGCCACACCTGTTGGCATGGAAGGGAAATTTGAAGGAGTATCTTCATTAAGTCAGTATTCACTTGATTCTTTACCACAGGATGCGCTGGTTTATGACATAGTTTACAAGCCTCGAAAAACAAAATTAATGGAAATGGCAGAAGCAAGAAATTTAACTACATTGGGTGGGCTTGAAATGCTGGTGTTGCAGGGAGCAAGGGCGTTCCATTTATGGACAGGCCTGGAAGCATCGGTTGATACCATGCGGGCTGCAATATTATAACTGTGCTAGAATTAATCTTATGAGACTGGTTCACCTTGCAGATTTACATCTTGGCTACCGTGCCTATAATAAATTAACCTCTAAAGGCCTGAATATCCGTGAAAGAGACGTAATAAGGGCTTTTAAGGAATGCCTGGACAGGATTGCTGCCATAAATCCCGACCTGATTCTCATAGCAGGCGATATTTTTCATCGGCCAAGACCCGGAAATACCAGCATTTACCTGACTATTAAATTCCTGCTGGAATTCAGGAAGGCATGCACTTCACCGATAATAATGGTTTCCGGGAATCATGAAGCATCAAAATCACTTGAAAACGAAAGTATATTAAAGGTTATAGAAGCGACTGTGCCTGGTGTCAAAGTGATTGACAAGCAGATTGAGCAGTTTGCACTTGACGAGCTCGGCGTTAATGTTTTGGGGATTCCTTATAATGCCCTGTGTGATTTTGAAAGAACTAATATAACTCCTGATAATAATTATAAATACAATGTTCTGGCTATTCATGGCTCCTATGAAAGTATTAAATGCCCGGAACTCGACACTTATGGCCAGACATGCCTTATAAATGCTGAGAATATCAGCCAGGGAAAATGGAATTATGTTGCGCTGGGACACTATCATAAATACACAAAACTCGGTGAAAACACCTACTACTCAGGTGCAATTGAGCGCACCAGCTCAAATATCTGGCAGGAAGCGCGTGACCCTAAAGGATTTATTGAATACAATCTTGAAACAGGGCAGCAGCGGTTTCATATGCTTGAATGTACTCGAAAGGTGGTTGATATAAAGCGTATAAATGCTAGCCGTCTTACAGCAGAAGAAATTAATTGTTTAATAGAGGAGGAAATGTCTAAAATACCTGACCTTGAGGAAACAATCGTCAGGTTAACGCTCGAGGATATTGATTCTTTGACAATGCGGAACCTTGATTACAAAAAATTAGGGACTTACAGGAAGCAAGCGCTGCATTTTAGGCTTAACCTTATAAAGAAGGGATATGAGCAGGATTCGGTAAGTGAAAAAGGGATTATAAAAGAACGCAAAAGCCTACTGGAGCAGTTTGAGGATGAGTTAAACACTTTTGAACTGGCGCCCGGGCTTAATCAAGAAAAATTCAGGGATTTAGCGAAAAGTTATATATATGAATAAACTACGAAATTATGTAAGGGAGCTCAAGCAAAGTGGGGAGGATATTAAGATTCCTCGCCAGACGCAGGAGAGCGATGAATTCCCGACACCCAGGGAAATAACCGAGCTAAAAGCAGATATTATCGAAGATAACGGGGAATTTGGGATAAAAACCGTTGAAATAACGCAGGAAAATTCAGGATTTGCGTATTTTCTTGATGGTATTGAAAGGAAGAAAATCCTCTGTTATTACAAATCAGTCCCTTTAATTTATGGCTATGTAGCGGCTGCTATATTGGGAAGAACAGATAAAAAAATGCATTCCATTGGGCTTGAAAAGTCAGAGCAAAATTTTTATGTCATTGATAAAACATTTGAAAATTTGGAAATAAACACTGTCAAAATAAGTGATGGAACACCTATGCTGCCTGATCAGTATATTAAGGCAGCACACAGTGCAATACAGACTAGCAGGGGCAATCTTGAACATTCTCTGATAAGAGACTGGATTAAGGCAGGCTATGAAGATGGCTGGTTGTTCGTGGATGGAAGAATAGAAAAATTAAGCAAGGATATAACCTCTGGCCAAAATATTGTCGGCATAATTAAATCCCACCAAGCTTGCTATTTTGACTTTGAAGACCAGTATAAAATTTATTCAATGAAAAAAGGTGAACGTTCCAGCGTTTTTCAACCTGAAAAAGAGAATGTCTACAGCTGGTATTTAAGGCTACATTATGATAAAAACTACGGTAACAATGAATTCGGGTTAATCAGAGTAGAAGTTCCAGCGGAAAAAGAGTATCTTGAGAAGGCGGACTTAATCAGCTCCTGGATACTGCTGGAGACAAAGCCGATCGCATTCCCGGCATCACGCTGGGATAGAATGATTTACCCAATTAAATACTGTGAAGATTACCTAAAAAGTAAAGCTCCAAGTTATAAAGGATTGTCTTTATGAAGAAAGTAGCCTTCATAATACGGATGTACCAAGAAAAATCCTTTCACGGAGGAGGAGAGAAGCTTTTTTGCAACCTTATTAAAAGGTTTGTACGAGATGGCCATACAGTTCATGTTTATTGTGCGGAATCTGACACAACAGCAGAGTATATCAGGATAATTGACGAAAAATACGACCATAATTCGCCGATAACAATGGAAAATTTTTACAATAAAGTCAAAAATATTGTAAAACAGGAAAATTATGATTTTGTAATATCTGAAAATATTACTCCTCCCGTTGATATGACATTCCTTCAGGGGCATTCACTTGCAAACAGGCTGAAAAAGACCAAAAATCCGCTGGAATCCTTTTTGTATAATTTCAGGAAAACCAAGAAGCAGCGGATTAAATACCAGGAAAAATGGATGAAGCAGGGATACCGGAGGATTTTTGCTGTTTCTGAGATATTGAAGCGGGACATAGTGCAGAATTTCGGTGTTTCTGAAGATAACATAGCTGTTATATATCCGGGCGTGGATGTACCCTCTGTCATTGCGAGGAGGGCGCAGCCCGACGAAGCAATCCATTTTGGTTTACTAGCCCCCGGCTTCAAGATAAAAGGCGGGTTTGTTTTCTTAAAAGCCCTTGGAATACTTAAAAAAAAGGGATATAATTTCAGGGCGAGAATTGTTTATCCTAAATTTAAAAAGAACCTGGGCATAAAATTTTTAATAATGCTGTATAACCTTAAAAATAATGTGGAATTCCTGGACTACCAGCAAGATTTAACCGCTTTTTATAACTCCATTGACTGCCTCGTGGTTCCTTCAATTGAGGATACATTCAACCTTGCCGTACTGGAATCCATGGCCTGCGGCCGACCTGTCATTATTAGCAATAATGCCGGGGCTTGTGAGATAATAAAAGAGGGCATCAATGGTTTTACATTTAGCAATAACCTGGCTGAAAAATTAATGTATTTTATTGATAATAAACCGAATTTATCTTTATCCTGCCGCCAAACAGCAGAGGAATACAGTTGGGATAGGGTTTATGAGCAAGTTAATGAGGAAATTGCAGAGCTAGGAATTTGAGGTAAAATAGTGTAATGGATATTTCTGAAATAATTAAAGAGTTAAACAGGCTTATAAAAGAAAAATATGATGATTTTAAAGGTTCCTACCTTTTTGGTTCCTATGCAAGAGGTGATTACACTAAGGATAGCGACATTGATATTGTTGCGCTTTTTGATGAATATGATAGGGACAAAGAGATGGAAATTTATGGCATAACAATGGATGTTGATTATAAATATGATATAGTTATTTCTCTTTTAATCCATACTCGGAAAGAATTGGAAAATAACTGTGTTTTTTACAATGAAGTTGTAAACAAAGGTATATTCTATGACGCAGCATAAAGAAATTCTAATAAAAAATTCTATTGAAAAATCCGACTTGGCGTTAAATAATGCGGAATCAAATATTCAAAACAACCAGTTACTTAACGCGCAAAACAGAATTTATTATGCTGTTTTTTATATAGTACTTGCACTGGCTTATTTGGATGAATTTACTACTGGTAAGCATCATCAGCTTATGGGATGGTTTAACAAGAAATATATTTATGAAAGTAAAATATTTGACAAAAAACTTGGGGAAATTTATAGAAATGCAATGGTAAATAGAGAAAAATTTGATTATGAAGTTGACAAATTCCCTGAAAAGGAACAAACATTAAAAGACCTGGACGATGCCAGATACTTTGTAAATGAAGTTAAAAAATATATATTGAATAACCTATAATGCAAACACTAACACACGACACAATTGAAAACATACTACATAAAGTAAATAAACCCTCTCGCTACATAGGTAACGAGCCAGGCAGCGCAAACAAAAACTGGGATACAGCGGAAATCAGGGTGGCACTTGCGTTTCCCGACCTGTATGAGATCGGCATTTCTAACATGGGATTGCGGATTTTGTATGATAAGATAAACAACTATTCTGAGAAAAATTTCCTTGCAGATAGAGTCTACGCGCCGGAGGTGGATTTTAAGGAACAGCTTATTAAGCATAGCATCCCGCTTTATGGAGTGGAGAGTTTTAAATCATTAAAGGAATTCGATGTAATAGCGTTTTCCCTGCAGTATGAACTCAGCTACCCAACGCTCTTGGCAATGCTGGAGCTGGCCGGAATACCCTACAGGAAAGCGGACAGGACAGCCGCTGACCCGTTAATTATTGCAGGAGGGCCAGGAGCATACAATCCTGCACCCATGGCGGATTTTGTTGACGCTTTTATCTTTGGGGATGGCGAAACAGTAATAATAGATATCTTAAATAATGTGAAAAGCCGTGAAACTCTGGCAGATATCCCGGGCGTGTACATGCCCCGCTATTCCAGAACCAGTAAAATTAAAAAAAGAATTGAAGACATAGATAACAGGGTTTATCCGGTTAATTTTCCTGTTCCCTTTAGCTCGTCGGTACATGATAGGGCGGTGATTGAGATCAGGCGCGGTTGCAGCAGGATGTGCAGGTTCTGCCAGGCATGCTTTGTGAACTTTCCGGTAAGGGAAAGATCGCAGGAAAATGTTATTCAACTGGTTGGTGAATCCCTGAAAAACACAGGCTATGAGGAATACTCGCTGTTATCCCTTTCTTCCAACGATTATAGCGGGATTGAAGAACTGGTTAGAACCTTAAATGATAGGCATGCCTCAAGCGGGGCATCTGTTTCCCTGCCGAGCCAGAGAGCGGATAATTTCAGTTTGGAGCTGGCAGAACTCGTGCAAACAGTAAGAAAAAGTACCATAACTCTTGCCCCGGAAGCAGGAAGCCAGAGGTTAAGAGATGTAATAAACAAAAACCTTACCGAAGAGCAGATTATAGATGCTGTAAAGTCCGTGGCAAATGCCGGATGGCGTAATGTAAAGCTGTATTTTATGATAGGGCTTCCAACAGAAACATTCCACGACCTTGATGCAATATATGACTTGCTTAAAAATATTAAGCAGCATGCTCCAAGATTAACTATAACCTGTTCCATATCTATTTTTGTGCCAAAGCCTTTTACTCCTTTTCAATGGTTCGGGCAGGAAAAATCCGAGGTTATATATGAAAAAATCCGGTATCTTAAAGCAAAAACAAGGAATTTAAGGGGAGTAAAAGTAAACGTTCATGACGTGTTCCTGTGCCAGCTTGAAGCGGTTTTCGCAAGAGGGGACAGAAAATTAGGCAGTCTAATTGAGGCCGCATATAAAAAAGGTTCGTACCTCGATGCGTGGAGAGAACATTTTAACAAACAGACCTGGCTGGACACAGCGCAGGAATGCGATATTGACCTTGAGGAATACTCCACTCGAGAATTTGATCTTGAAGAAGCTTTGCCCTGGGATATGCTGGATGTAGGCATAGATGAGGTCTTTTTAAAGAGAGAATACAAAAATGCCCTGAATTTTGTTCCAAAAGACGATGTTGTCCTGAAGCAAATTCGGAATATTTCTGGTCGGAATATTTCCACAAATGATGGAGTAGAAAAGCGAAGCCAGCCTGAGGAGGCAACGGAAAATTTAAAAGTTTTTTCTGAAAAAGGCTATAAATATCGCATGAAAATTTTCAAAACAGGTTATTTGAAATTTATTTCACACCTTGACTGGCAAAAACTTATTTATACCGCAATAAGGAAATCAGGGTTGAAAATAAACTATTCACAGGGGTTTAATCCAACTCATAAAATTTCCATCGGGATTGCGCTGCCTTTATTTATTGAAGGAAAAAATGAATATGTTGACATTGAACTTCGAGAAGAAATAGCCGAAAATATAATTAAGAGAAAATTAAATAGGGAGCTGCCAGAAAATTCTCAGATAAAGGAAATTGTTAAAATTCCTAAAAACATTGAGTGCGTAGAAAAGCTGGTTCGTTGGGCAGTATATAGGGCATACCCTCAGGAAATATCAACAATTGAAAAAAATAACCTGGAAAGTATTGCCAAAGAGTTTTTATTAAAGGAAAATATAGTTATCGAAAAGCAAACTAAAAAAGGTTTAAAAAAAATAGATATCAGGCCTTTAGTGCATTCGTTGAGTTTTGACAAAGAGAGTAATATTCTGGAATTCATTATAAGTTCATTTAG
>MFRL01000042.1 GCA_001784565.1 Candidatus Melainabacteria bacterium GWF2_37_15 | reverse complement strand
GTCAATGGGATTCCTTTCCGCATAGTCCAGTATTACAGGTGCCGGCTTGCCGCATAAACTGAGCTTTTCTATAGAAGAGAGACCTTTTTCTTCCAATATTTTGGCTGCTTTATCCAACATTTCCTGCGAGACATGCATTGCTTCCTCATTCAATTTATCAATATCAACAAAAACCTGAGATTCAGGCGGAATCATATCATACGCGGGAATCCTTGCATTAAGGACATAAACCTTTGCTCTCTTAGTATCAATTATGTCTCCAAGCTCTCTTGCGGCATCTAGTGAAGGTTCTGAGCCGTTAACAGCCAGAAGCACGTTAAATTCCTTTTTCCTGACGTTATGAATATGGTACTTACTACTTACAATCAAGACAGAACACGGGCTTAATCGCAGGACTTTGTATGCAACACTGCCCAAAAACAGCCTTTCAAAGATTTTTTTATTGTGAGAGCCCACCACTACCATATCTATTTTAAGATTTTTGGCGGTATTCACTATGTGGTCAGCGGCATCGCCTTCTTCAAAAATAAATGAATAATCAAAATTGTTAATTTCCAGGAAATTTTCAATATATGCAAATTTCGCCTTTTTAGCTTCCTGGCTGATAAATTTTTCAGGATTCCTGTAAAAATATTCCTTTTCCGTTGGTGTTGTTTCCAGCACGTTTAACAGGATTATTTTGGAGTTTTCCTTATTAATAACATTAAAAAGTGTATGGACAAGGATACTTGACCAGTCGGGATCATCTATTGCTACTAAAATATTTATTTTAGCCATTTATGCATTATAAATGCGGGTAAAAAAAATTTTTACCCGCATCACGGCTATATTTATAAATTGTAAGATATTTATACTTCTATCAGCTCCTTAACACATTTGTTTTTCTCTTTATCAAACATCTCGTAGGCTTCATCAATGTCTTTAAGCTTATAACGATGCGTCAATACATACGTTGGATCAACCTGTCCTGACTTAATCAGGTTGGCAATCGTCTCCATGTACTTTCTGTGATGGCAAACCCCTGCCCGGAACGTGATATTCCTTTCCATAAGCGTACCTATAGGGAAATTGTTAACATTACCTGAAAATACCCCCACAACAGAAACAACACCGCATTTTCTCACGGATTCTATAGCCCAGCGGAGCGTTTTTGCCGGGCTTTGTTCAAGGTTAAGCGTTTCTTCAATGTTTTCAATTAAACCTGTGTGCGCCTCGACCCCTACAGCTTCTATGGCTTTATCGACCCCGTCATTATTTGTGGCTTTCATAATCTCTTTGACAGGGTCTTTTTTAGAAAAATTGATTGGTATGGCGTTTGCGTGTTCCTGCGCCATTTTCAGCCTGGAATTAAACTCATCAATGATAAAAATACGTGATGCACCCATTATTTTCGCGCTGAAAGCAGCCATCTGGCCTACAGGCCCTGCTCCGTAAATCGCTACGCTTTCACCCGGCTTAATTTCAGCCATGTCAGCGGCGAAATAGCCTGTTGGGAATATATCAGACATTATAACTGCCTGCTCATCGGTTATTTCATCAGGTAATTTGTATAAAACAGTATCAGCGTAAGGAACTCTTACATATTCCGCCTGAACTCCCTGATAACCGCCTGCTTTTGCAGGACTGCCAAAGTAAGCTGAGCTTTTGTTAGAGTTAGCATTATCACACTGACCATAATACCCCATCTTGCAATAAAAACACCATCCGCATGCGATGGTGGAAGTGCCCACAACCCTGTCGCCGGGTTTTACCCTGCTGATATGATTGCCTACTTCTTCAACAATCCCAACAAATTCATGGCCAAGGATATGGTTTTTTTCAAACGGGACAAGGCCATGGTACATATGCATATCCGTACCGCATATGGAAGTAGCTTTAATTTTGACTATAGCGTCAAGCGGATCCTGGATTTTGGGTTTTGCTGTGTCTTGAAATTCAATATCACCTTTGTTTTTAAACAGTGCAGCTTTCATATTTTTCCTCCTTATTTTTCTATATCTTTCATCATTTCTTCAACTTCTTCCTCACCCTCCTTATAAAACTCCTCTTCCTCCGGGGTTAAGTATTTTAATAACTTTAAAAACTCGCCTGCATGCTCTTTTTCCTCATTAGAAACATCCGCAAGCACTTTTTTAGCGACTTTGTCGTCAATTGAGTCGTGGATCTGCATATATATCTGGATAGCCTCGTATTCAGCGGCAATGCTGAACCTTATAGCTCTCACTAATTCATCTTTTGTAAGCTTTCTATCCGCATTTAGTCCTGTAAACGGGTTGGAAAATTCCGGCATAATTTTTCCTTTCTCTCACCTTTTTCTCCTATTAACCAATGTTAATTACAAATTTAATTCGGTATTATCAATTTTAAATCCGCAAGGAGGGCTAAAAGGAGTATATATAATGTCCGAATGCATATTAAATTTTAATGAGATAAGTATGGAAAATGTGGCCCAGGTCGGCGGAAAAAACGCCTCGCTCGGCGAAATGTTCCAGAAATTAACCTCCAAAGGCATAAATATCCCGGACGGCTTTGCAACAACAGCACAGGCATACTGGGAATTCCTTGATAAAAACAATATAAGAAACAAACTCCAGGATATTCTTAGCAAGCTCGACACGCAGGAGTTCTCAAATTTGCATGAAATTGGTGAAAAGTGCAGGAAAACGATTCTTGCAGCTAAAATTCCCGATGAAATTCAGGATGCAATTAAAAAAGCCTATAAATATCCAATGGAAGTCGCAGTTCGCAGTAGCGCAACAGCGGAAGACCTGCCAGAAGCGAGCTTTGCCGGCCAACAGGAAACATTTTTGAATGTTAAGGGAGAGGAACAACTTATTGACGCCTGCCTAAAATGCTATGCCTCGCTTTTTACTGACAGAGCCATTAAATACAGGGAGGATAATAATTTTGAGCATATGAAAGTTGCTTTGTCTATTGGCGTACAAAAGATGGTGCGTGCTGACAAAGCGTGTGCTGGCGTGGGGTTTACTATTGATACGGAAACCGGGTTTGAGAACGTGATTTTCCTCACAGGAAGCTGGGGTTTAGGCGAAAATGTGGTACAGGGCAATGTTAACCCTGATGAATTCTATGTTTTCAAGCCTTCTTTAAAAATGAATAAAAAGGCCATAATCTCAAAATCCCTTGGCACAAAAGCAAAAACAATGATATACAGCGACTCAGGCATTGTAAATATTGAAACACCAATGGAAAAAAGAGAACAATACATCCTCACTGACAGCGAAATAGAAACCCTCGCCCGCTGGGCTTTAATTATTGAAGAGCATTATAAAAAACCAATGGATATTGAGTGGGCAAAAGACGGACTTTCCGGGGAACTGTTCATCGTACAGGCACGTCCGGAAACTGTCCATGCAATTAAAAAAGGCGGCAAAAAGATTCATACATATAATTTAAAGGAAAAAGGAAAAGTTCTTGCAGAAGGCAGGAGTGTTGGCAGTAAAATTGCTGCAGGAAAAGCAAAAGTACTGCACTCTCCGGCTGAATCCGAAAAACTCCAGCCCGGCGAAGTGCTTGTCACAGATATGACAAACCCTGACTGGGACCCTATATTAAAAAAAGCGTCTGCAATAATAACAAACAAAGGCGGAAGAACCAGCCATGCTGCTATAGTGGCGCGGGAGGTGGGTGCAGTTGCAGTAGTGGGCACAGGTAACGCCACTGAAAATATAAAAGACGGCCAGGAAGTTACCGTTTCCTGTGTTGAAGGGGAAAAAGGCGTGATTTATGACGGTATACTTAAGTGGGAAGAAAAGGAACTTGATACAAGCAAGATAAAAATGCCAAAAACGCAGGTTATGTTTATTTTGGGTGACCCGGAGCAGGCATTTGGGCTGTCATTTTTTCCAAATAACGGTATTGGCCTGATGCGGCTGGAATTCATCATTAATAACGCCATTAAAATTCACCCCATGGCACTGGTTAACTTTGATAAACTCAAAGACCAGAAGGCAAAAGAGGAAATAGAGCGCTTAACCCACCATTTTGAAAACAAGGAACAGTATTTTGTAGAAAAACTGGCTCAGTCTGTGGCTACTATTGCGGCTGCGTTTTACCCAAATGATGTAATAGTGAGGATGAGCGACTTTAAAACAAATGAGTACGCTAATTTAATAGGGGGGCATGAATTCGAGCCTAAAGAAGATAACCCCATGCTCGGCTTCCGGGGCGCATCAAGATACTATAATCCTTTATATAAAGACGGTTTTAAGCTGGAATGCCTGGCAATGAAAATGGCAAGAGAAGAAATGGGCTTAAATAATATTAAATTAATGATCCCGTTTTGCAGGACACCGGAAGAAGGCAAGAAAGTAATTGAGGTTATGAGGGAATATGACTTGAGGCAGCACGAAAACGGCCTTGAAATATACGTCATGGTGGAAATCCCCAGTAACGTAATCCTTGCCAAGGAATTTGCCGAAATATTTGACGGTTTTTCTATCGGTTCCAATGATTTAACCCAGTTAACGCTAGGCGTAGACAGGGATTCCGCAATTGTTAGCGAGTTGTTTAATGAAAACGACCAGGCTACAAAAAAATTAATATCAAAAGTCATTAAAAAAGCCAAAAAAACCGGCACTAAAATAGGCTTATGCGGCCAGGCGCCGAGTGATTACCCGGAATTTGCAAAGTTTTTGGTAGAAGAGGGCATAGACAGCATTTCATTTAACCCGGATGCTTTTATACAAGGAATAGAGAATATTAATGAAGCGGAGAAAAAATCATGCTAATATTTAGTCATGATTATAGAATACGGCATAAATATGACCCCTTTTGGCAGTGCATTAATTGCCAAAAGCGAAAAAGGTATAACTGACCTTCAGTTTACCGATAACTCCATCCTGGCAGAAGCAAAACTGCTTTCCCGCTGGCAAAACACACATTTAATCAGAAAAGATAAAGCATTTGTAGAGCTTAACAATAAAATTTTCTTTGAACATAAGTCATACCCTGAAATAGAACTCGACCTCATAGGAACAGAGTTTCAAGTGAAGGTCTGGGAGGCATTATTAACAATACCACTCGGTAAACTATCAACATACGGCGATATTGCGGAAAAAGTCAGCAACAACAACGCTTTAAGGGCAGTAGGAAGTGCGGTAGGCAAAAATCCTGTCCAATACCTGGTCCCCTGCCACCGGATAATAAAAAGAGACGGTACTATCGGTGAATATGCAGCAGGAGTAAAATTAAAAAAAGCTATTCTTGCTTTTGAAAAAACG
Source organism: Candidatus Melainabacteria bacterium GWF2_37_15 (assembly GCA_001784565.1). Classification (GTDB taxonomy): domain Bacteria; phylum Cyanobacteriota; class Vampirovibrionia; order Gastranaerophilales; family UBA9971; genus GWF2-37-15. Next base: position 19,649 of record MFRL01000042.1, on the reverse strand, counting down.
AGGGGCAAATAACATGGATTGTACTTCAATTATAGGCACCATTGCCGCAACACTGACCACAGCTTCATTTATTCCGCAGGTGATTCAGGTTGTTAAAACAAAGCAAACCAGGGATATTTCTCTTTCTATGTTCATTACGTTTACTATAGGTGTACTAGGTTGGCTGATATACGGGATTTTATTGAATGCAATGCCTATTATTATTGCGAATTTGGTTGTCTTTGTACTGACAATGATTATTATTGTTTATAAATTAAGATATAGGTGAAGGGACTCAATCACTTTTTCAGGCGTTATATGCTTAAGGCAGTCAATATCATCGGGACACGGTTTTTTCAAATCGCATGGAATACACTTAAGGTCTGCATATAAAGGTGTATGGATATCTCCCCACGTCACCCATTTTTTAGGGTTCATAGGGCCATATATACCGATAACAGGAACATTTACAGAAGCTGCAATATGAAGAGTTCCTGAGTCAGAGCCAATAGCAAGATTCATTTTACTTATTAATGCTGTACTATCTTTAATTGACAGTTTCCCGCAGAGGTTTACAGGCTCAACGTGCAGTGGAACCTGAATAAGTGAATGTATATTATCGTAAATAGCAGAATCTTCCTGCGTTCCTGTATAATAAACTCTTGCTCTAAGGTTATTTGAAAGGTATTGAACGATTCGGGCAAAGTATTCAGGCGGCCATTGTTTGTTTATATTCCCGCTTGTTGCGTGGACAAGTATTTTAAGCTCATTATCATTTATATAACCTGCAATTTTTTCTTCGGATTCAGGCGAAATCCAGTTTTCAAGGTGTGTATCCCTGATTGAGATATCGTCACACCTTAACACATCAAGGAAACACTCTACTTCATGCCTGTTTTTAATGTAAGGAACTCTTTCAGTAAGTAAAAACCCCCTGCCCTCAGTATTATAGCCTATTCTGTGTTTTATCCCAGCAAAGAAAGCAAGAGCAGCGCTTGAAAATGAGCGTTTTAAAACATATACCCTGTCATATTTCCTTTGTCTCAGGAATTTTACATAGCTCCAGAAGCTTTTCTTTTCTGTTTCGGTGTTTTCATACCGATGTTTCCTCGTTGTATCAAAGATTATCAGTTCATTAATATAAGGACAATCCTCTAAAATCTCGCCGGAAACCGGCCCTGCAAGCACATCTATTTGCGCTTCCGGGTATTCATACCTGAGATTCCTTAAAAATGGGATCATCAGGATTGTATCGCCTATAAATCTATATCGAATTACAAGGATTTTCATATGTTTTATAAACTAGATTCCATTTCACTACATATATGCACATAATTTGCATTTGATATTTTGAGACGGTTACTGATTATATTAGCTATTCTTCTAATTATATTTACCCCTAATTCCGGGTGCTGTAGTATTAATTTTTCAAAATTATCACAACTAATTTCCGCAACTGTTAAAGGTTCAAGGGCTAGTACGCTTGCTGATCGCGTTCCTTTTGAAATCAAAGCCAGCTCTCCAAACATCTGGGGCACTCTTATTTCTGCCAGTACCTTTGGTTTTGCGTTTTTTTCCATTTGTTTTAATATCTGGACTGCTCCCTTAATTAAAAAAAACGCTGAACCATAATGTTCTCCTTCCTTAAAGACATATTCCAATGCCTTAAATTCCACGAGTTGAAGGTATTCAGCAGTAATAGCAATATCATAATCAGATAAACCGTGAAAAAAAGGAATATTTGCTACTTCTTCCTTTGATATGCTTCGAATTTCACTCATAATAAATTTTGCCTTCCTTGTAAAAATGTTTGTAATATATTTTCCACGTCCAAGTTTACTTTTAATTTTAACGCATGAATTGGGATTTGTGACCCTACTTTATCAAGAATAGGCTCAATTTTAACTATATCCTTCTCTGTTGTTATTAAAGCTTCTGCATCTACTTTCTGCGCTTCGTCACAAAGGGTTTTTATATCCTCCTCTGTATATAAATAATGATCTGGAAACACCTTTTTTATAATTATTTCAATACTTTGTTCTTCCAGAAACTTAAAAAATGAATCAGGCTGGGCTATGCCAGTAAAGGCGAGCACTCTATTTATTCCGTTAATTTTTTCACAATACTTCTCAGGCTTAATTATCCTGGTAGCTCTTCTTAGCTCGCTTACAGGCTCCCTGAGCGGCCCGGCAGGAAGCAAAAAACCATTTCCATACAGTTTTTCAGAGTCAACCAGTACAATATCAAGATCACGGTGCAGTTTTCTGTGTTGAAATCCATCATCAAGTATTAAAACTTCCGCATTAAATTCATTTATGGCGAATTTACCTGATTTAATCCTGTCTTTGCCTGTAATAACAACTGTTCCGGGTGAATTTTTAGCTATCCAGTAAGGTTCATCGCCTGCAAGCTCGGCATTATAATATATTTTTTCCCCGCTGCGCCCACTGCTAATTATATTTGTTTTTTTGTTGTTTAGTTTTCCACCGTATCCACGGCTGATGACAGCTACTTTTTTGCCCTGCTTGTTTAAGTAGTTTGCTATTTCGCAGGTAACAGGCGTTTTACCTGTGCCACCGGTAGTAATATTACCGATGGAAATTACGAAAGCAGACAACTTTGTATTTTTTAGCAAACCACGGTCATATAAAAAATTCCTAAAACTCACTGCCATGTAATAAAAAAACGAGAAAGGCAGCAGTAATAGGCTCAAGCCCGAGTTTTTACTGTAATGTAGTTTGTTGAAGAACGTTTTCATTTTTATAAGCGCTTATTTTGTCGTAAGTTACCTTTTCACCTTTTTTGAGCGTTCTCAAGGCAAGTAAGTATGCTTTTGCAGTATCAAGCGATGTAAAACACGGCACTTTATACTGTTCCGCGTATGTTCTTAACCTGAAACCGCACCTTCTCACATCCTTACCTATTGTAGGCGTGTTAATCACAATATTAATCTGCTTGTTTTTTATCATGTTATGAATGACATCAAAATCAAATTTATCCACTTCCTGTGGGAATATACCGTTCTTTCTCAAGAATTCGGCAGTTAGCTGGGTTGAAATTATACCAAACCCGAGTTCCTGAAATTCTCTTATAATATGTAAAGCTTCCTCTTTATCAGTCTTTTTAACTGAAACCATTAGATTTCCCTTTTCCGGGAAAGTAAAACCTGCTCCCTGGAATGCTTTTACAAGGGCTTTTTCATAATTGGAATCAATACCAAGCACTTCCCCTGTTGATTTCATTTCCGGAGTCAAAGCTGTATCAACATTATGAAGTTTCTGGAAAGAAAATACCGGGGCTTTTACAGCAATAAGGTTTGTATGTGGCAGCAAGCCCGTTCCATAACCTAAATTCTTTAATTTTTCCCCGATAATAACCTGAATAGCCAGCTTTACCATCGGCACACCCGTTACCTTGCTCATAATAGGCACAGTCCGCGATGCCCTGGGGTTAACCTCTATAACATATACATCATCACCCTTCACAACAAACTGTATATTCATTAAACCCGTTACCTGAAGAGCTTTAGCAAGTTTTTTTGTATAATCAATCAGCCTGTTTATAACGTGTTCAGGTATTGTACGTGTAGGATATGAGCAAAAACTGTCACCCGAATGCACGCCCGTGCGCTCTATATGCTCCATTATTCCAGGAATTAGTATATCATCCAGGTCGGATATAGCGTCAACTTCGACTTCTGTCCCTTCTATATACTGGTCAATAAGGATAGGATGCTCAGAAGACAATGCAACAGCCTCTTTGACATAAGCTTTGAGCCCTTCATCAGTATACACAACCTGCATTGCCCGCCCGCCGATTACGTAAGATGGCCTTACCAGCACAGGATAGCCTATTTCATTGGCGGTTATTACCGCTTCTTTCAGTGTTGTAACAGCTGCGCCCCTGGGTTGCGGAATCCCCAACTCACTCAGGAGTCTTTCAAACAGGTTCCGATCTTCTGCCACGTTTATTGATTCAACGGATGTTCCAAGTATCTGAACGCCTCTTTTGAGGAGTTTTGGCGCAAGGTTAATGGCTGTCTGCCCGCCGAACTGCACAATAACGCCCTTGGGCATTTCTTTTCTTATTACATTGAACACATCCTCAATATACAGTGGCTCAAAATACAATTTATCAGAAATATCAAAGTCCGTGCTTACGGTTTCAGGATTATTATTAATTATTATGGACTCGTAACCTGCTTCACGAATAGCCCATACAGCATGAACCGAGCAATAATCGAATTCTATGCCCTGCCCAATTCTTATAGGGCCTGAACCAAGCACAATTACCTTTTCTTTCTTGCTTATAACGTTCTCTTCTTCCTGCTCAAAGGTGGAATAATAGTAGGGAGTTGCAGACTCAAACTCGGCAGCGCAGGTATCAACCATCTTATAAACAGGATACAGGTTGTGCGCGCGCCGTAGTGTATCGAGTGCTTCTATTGATTCTTTTGATAAATCCTGGATCTCCACATCTGTAAAGCCCATGGATTCTGCTTTTTTCAATAGCTCTATGGCCATAGGCTCGGTTTGCAGCCGGTTTTCCACTTCTATGATATTGCTGATTTTTTTAACAAACCACCTGTCAATTTTTGTGATTATGCTTACTCTTTTTACGGATATGCCTTTTCTCAGAGCTTCTGCAACGGTAAAAATGCGCTCATCGTCACAAATTTCCAGCCTCTTCATAAGCTCATCCTTAGATAACATAGAAAGATGCTCTTTTCTTAAGCCTGTTTCCTTCCCTTCAAGTGAAATAACAGCTTTAAGGAAAGAACTTTCAAACGTCCTATCAATTGCCATAACCTCGCCGGTAGCCTTCATCTGAGTACCGAGCTTTCTATCAGCATACGAGAACTTGTCAAAAGGCCATTTGGGAATCTTAGTGACTACATAATCCAACGCTGGCTCAAATGAAGCCATTGTTTTCTTTGTTACATAGTTCGGTATTTCGTGCAGGTTAAACCCAACAGCGATTTTAGCGGCAATTTTAGCTATAGGATAACCTGCAGCCTTGGACGCAAGAGCTGATGACCTGCTTACCCGAGGATTTACCTCAATAACTACATATTCCATGCTTTCCGGGTTCAAGGCGAACTGCACATTACATCCGCCTTCTATTTTTAATGCGCGGATTATGTTGAGTGAGGAAGTCCTTAACATATGGTATTCCTCATCCCTTAACGTTTGTGATGGTGCAACAACTATACTGTCACCTGTATGCACACCCACAGGATCAATATTTTCCATATTACATATAACAATACAGGTATCATTGGAGTCGCGCATGACCTCATATTCAATCTCTTTCCAGCCTGCAACACTCTTTTCCAGCAGAACCTGCTGGATTCTGCTATATAATAAGCCTGTATAAATTGTATTTCTTAGTTCCTGCTCGTTATTAGCAATTCCTCCCCCTGTGCCCCCCAGGGTGTAGGCAGGTCTTACAATGATCGGGTAGCCTATTTCTTTTGCAAACTTGATTCCGTCCTCTATATTATTCACAATCGTGCTTGGCGGTATGGGTTCGCCTATATTCTGCATTAATTTTTTAAAGCTTTCCCTGTCCTCCGCCTGTTTTATAGCTTCAAGCGGTGTTCCCAGAAGTCTTACGTTGTATTTATCTAAGATACCTGCCTCGTGAAGTTCAATAGCGAGGTTAAGCCCTGTTTGCCCCCCAAGTGTAGGTAAAAGGCCATCCGGCCTTTCTTTGTTAATGATATAGTCTAATGCTTCAATGTTTAAAGGCTGTATGTACACGTGGTCAGCGATGTTGTCGTCTGTCATAATAGTGGCGGGGTTGCTGTTGACCAGCACCACTTCAAATCCTTCTTCTCTGAGTGCTTTGCACGCCTGCGTCCCCGCATAGTCAAACTCTGCGGCCTGGCCGATTATAATGGGGCCTGAGCCGATGACCAGTATTTTATGTAAGTCTTCTCTTTTGGGCATTCGTCGATTCCCTTCCACCACACTCTGATAAATAATACCATCAAAAATTTTTTATTAAAAACATGACTTGACAAATAAAATTTAAATTGGTAAACTGGTACCAGTTAGAAAATTAAAAAGTGAATTTCATGACAAACATCTTAAAAATTTCAGAAGCCGCATCCCTGGGCCTGCACGCCATGATTATTTTGGCAAAAAATCCGAATGAGCTGGTTTCTGTTAAATACATAGCTGATACCCTTGAAGTTTCAGCCAACCACCTCTCAAAAGTCATGCAAAGGCTAGTAAAATCCGACCTCGTCCGCTCTATAAAAGGCAACGGCGGCGGATTCAAACTGGTACAAAATCCAGAAACTGTAACTCTCCTCGATATTTATGAAGCCATAGATGGGAAATTCAGGCCATCCGGCTGCCTTCTGGAAAGACAAAATGCCTGCGATCCGGAAAATTGCATACTTGGCGGGCTTGTAAAATCTTTGAATACACAGGTTGAAGACCATTTTAAAAACACAAAATTAAGTTCCTTTATAGGAGATCAAAAATGAAAAGAAAAATTATAAATATAAACGAAGAAAAATGCACCGGCTGCGGCAACTGCATCCCCGACTGCCCGGAAGGAGCCCTGCAGTTAATTGATGGAAAGGCAAGGCTTGTCAGTGACCTGTTCTGCGACGGGCTGGGCGCCTGCATAAAAGCCTGCCCCCACGACGCAATGACAGTCGAGGAAAGAGAAGCCGAACCTTATAATGAATTTAAAGTTATGGACAACGTGGTTAAAGCTGGCAGAAACACAATCAAAGCCCACCTTAAACACTTGAAAGACCACGGGGAAGAGGGATTTTACAATGAGGCAATTGAATACTTAAAACTAAACAATATTGAAATCCCACAACCCGACGAGGATAAGCCTTTACCCTGCGGATGCCCGGGGACTATGCAAAAAGACTTGAAGAATCAACATTCCGAACTCAATAACTGGCCAATTCAACTAAAATTACTTAACCCTAACGCAACTTACCTTCATAATGCTAATTTGGTTATAGCAGCAGACTGTACAGCGTTTGCATACCCGAATTTCCACTCAAAATTCCTCAAGGACAAGGTTTTAATAATGTTTTGTCCGAAACTTGATTCAGACCTTGATATTTACGTAAATAAACTCGCTCAAATATTTGAAAAACATAATATAAATTCGGTTACCATCGTCCATATGCAGGTTCCCTGCTGCGGTGGCGTGGAAATGATAGTTACTGAGGCAATGAAAAAAGCAAATAAGAACATAATAATGAAGGATTATACAATATCAATAACAGGTGAATTAGTTTAAGAAGGAGAAAATAAATGATATTCGGAAAATTGTTCGGATTAAAAAAAGATTGTTGTAGTAAAGAAAAAGGAGATAATTCAGTGAATATGTTTTGTTATCAATGCGAACAGACCGCAAAAGGCACAGGATGCACAGTAATGGGAGTTTGCGGCAAAAAACCAGAAGCGTCAAATTTGCAGGATTCTATTATGAATAACCTGAAAAAACTCGGCTATTATGCAGAAAAACTACCCCCTTCCAATGAAATAAACAAAGCTATAGTTGAAGGCTTATTCACTACAGTCACAAACGTGAATTTTGACACTGAAAGGCTTGAAAAAATTAATGATGAAATAGTTGGGCTTATTAAAAAAGTAAAAACAGGCGAATATGTAGAAATCCCTACAGAAGAAAACGAGGACATCGTTTCACTTAAAGCCATTTTAACCTATGGAATGAAAGGTGTAGCAGCATACGCTGACCACGCAAGAATCCTTGGACAGGAAGACGAAGAAGTTTACAGATTTTTCCTTAGCGCATTAAGCCTGCTGACAAAGAAAAACCCATCAGTTGATGAACTCTTAGGCGCCTGTTTAAAGTGCGGGGAAATAAACCTGAAAGTTATGGAGCTTTTAGATAAAGCAAACACAGGCACCTATGGCCACCCCGAACCAACAAAAGTAAGGGTAACGCCTGTAAAAGGAAAAGCAATTCTTGTTTCCGGCCACGATTTAAAAGACCTTGAAGAACTCCTGAAACAGACCGAAGGCAAAAACATAAACGTTTACACCCATGGCGAAATGCTGCCCTGTAACGCTTATCCCGGCCTAAAAAAATACAAACACCTTGTAGGAAACTACGGCGGGGCATGGCAGGATCAGAAAAAAGAATTTGACGAGTTCCCGGGCGCAATATTAATGACAACAAACTGCATTCAAGACCCTAAAAATTACTCCCACAGAATATTTACATGCGGTTTAGTTGCCTGGCCTGGTGTAAAACATATTTCTGACAGAAATTTCCAGCCTGTAATTGATGCAGCACTTAAAGAAAAAGGATTCACCGAAGACAGCGAAGAAAAATACATCACTGTCGGCTTTGGCCATAATGCAGTACTGGGTGTAGCTGATAAAGTAGTAGAAGCTGTACAAGCAGGACAAATCAAGCATTTCTTCCTGGTAGGCGGCTGTGACGGCGCAAAATCAGGCAGGAACTATTACACAGAATTCGCTCAAAAAGCGCCAAAAGACACCGTAATCCTTACCCTCGCTTGCGGAAAATACAGGTTTAATAAGCTTGAATTCGGTGACATCGGCGGAATCCCAAGACTGCTTGACATTGGACAGTGCAATGACGCATATTCAGCAATAAAAATAGCTGTTGCCCTTGCAGAAGCCTTTAAAACAGATGTAAACAGCCTGCCATTATCAATGGTGCTGTCCTGGTACGAGCAGAAAGCAGTAGCAATCCTGCTTACTCTCTTACACCTTGGTATTAAGAATATCAAGCTTGGGCCGTCATTACCGGCATTTATAACTCCTAATGTATTAAACGTGCTTGTTGAAAAGTACAACATTGCCCCGATTAAAACACCGGAAGAGGATTTAAAGGAAATCCTCGGCTATACCCCGGCAACCGTCTAATAAACACAACAATCAACTCTATCATTTAAATTCACCATGACCACATGGTGAATTTCTTTTTTATTAAATCAAGAAATAATAATTTTATTTAAATTACCTGATAAGGAGGAAAAATGCCTAAGATTTTGAATTTAAAACAGGTGTGGAGAGATTGCATAGAATCCTGTTCAGACTGTCACAACGTCTGCGTAGAAACAGCAGCATACAGCCTACAGCAAGGCGGCGAGCTAAGCGACGCAAAGCATATTGCAATTTTGTATGATTGTATTGATATATGCCAGGCAAGTATTAACTCCATGAGCAGAGGGTCTGAACTTGCAAACAAAATCTGCGCTACCTGCGGGAATATTTGTGAAATATGCGCAAATCATTGCGACATGTTTGATGACTCAAAAGTGAAGGATTGCGCCAGAGTTTGCAGGGAATGTGCTGCCCAATGCAGGGAAATGGCTGCAGTATCTGTATAGATTAATCCTTTACAGCATAAATATAAGCAACGGGGGAATTTATAGTGATATTCTTTCCCCCTAGCTCTATTTTTAAATTTTCCATAAACTCATTTACTTCAGCCTCCGGCATAAATTCCATAAACATTTGCTTAAGTGCAGGCTTGCCGGGGCTTGGCGGGGCATTAAACCATGGATCAATCATTTCTGCCCTGACTTCATAGGTTGAAGACTCGATAGACACTTTTACATCAATATTTTTAAACCCTGCATCCCTGAAATTATTTTCCAGAGTCAGCTCGTCAAAATTCGTCAGCGAGTCATTTTCATCGCTTACCATTTTTTGCTCTGCGTCCTTTATCTTTGCGTAATTCGGGAAAGAACCAGGGTTTATTAATTGATAATACCGGGTATTTTTCCTTATTATTGGCTCAAATATTGATATCCTGCCGCCTGGTTTTAAAATTCTGTAAAATTCCTTTATAGCATCTGCTTTTTTGAGGATATGGACAAGAACAGAGCGCATAACCACCACATCCACGCTATTTTCCGGCAGCTTAATATCTGTTGCGTCTGCCTGTAAGAATTCTATGCAGTCAGTAATCCCGCAGTATTCTGCTATTCGCTGGCACGCATCAAGACAGTCAGTAAAAGCATCGGATACTATGACCTTCCCTTTACCGTTTAGCAGCATGTGTGCTCCAAACGCCAGCAATCCTGTACCTGAACCTATATCTATGACGGTATCGCCAGGCTGTAACTTTGCCCTGCTGAGAATTTCATCCCTTACATTAATCAGCCACAGTAAAGTCTGCTGCTTCTGGGTTTCATTCATATATGAAAACCGGGAATTTACCAGCCATTCCGTCCAGGTTTTTACCAGTTCACTCATTTTTTCTTACCTATAGTTAATAAACTGAAGTGCTACATTATATTCGTCCTGTTTTTCCCTTAAAAGCTTTATTACTTCCTGGAGATCGTCCCTGTTTTTCCCGGAAACCCTGACCTGGTCGGCCTGAATTGCGGCCTGCACTTTTAATTTTGTAGATTTTATCTCAGCAACAATTTTTTTTGCAAGTTCCTGGCTAATTCCTTTTTTCAGCTTTATAACCTGCCTTACATTTCCGCCAAGAGAGCTTTCCACTTTTTGCGGGTCAAGTATTTTAAGATTTAATCCTCTTTTTGCCATTTTGGCCTGAAGAATATCTATGATATTCCTTAATTTAAAATCGTCTTTTGTGGTTATAGTGATTGATTTTCCTGCTTCCAGATCAATAACACTGCCTGAATCCTTGAGATCAAACCTTGTCTGGAGTTCTCTTTTTGTCTGGTCAACAGCATTAACCATTTCCTGAGCATCGAACTCGGACACTACATCAAAACTTTCATCTTTTGCCATAAATTATTTCTCCTATTTATTTCTACTCAAGGGATTTTCCACAAAAGTCGCAACTGAGCGCATTTCTCTCAGCCTTTTTTTTGCAATGCCCGCACTGCTTGTATGTTTGGCCTTGAACCATGCCTGGTTTCTTAAATTGTTTAAATAAAAAATAGCTTAATGCAACGATAAGTAACAAAGGCAGCAGTTTTATAAATATTTTTAAAACTGCTATCAGTATAATTGTGGAAATTATTAATGTTAAAAAGTTACTCAATCGCATTCTAATCCTAAGCCGAGTATATAATTGTGCCGGTTTTCAATATATCTTCATAAAAGCCGCTTTCATTATTTTCCTGTTCCAGCAAAACAGGTTCAATCCTGCTGTCTATACCCCTTCTCAATTTATACAGTTCATGAAATTTGTTCCAGTAATCTTCGCCGATTTTGTCATATACAACTGCAACATCAATATCACTGTCTTCCCTGGCGGTTCCTTTTGCATAAGAACCATAAAGAATAATCATTTTAGGGTGTAAATTCTCAGTTACAAGTTGAGAATATTGTTTTACCTTTTCTATAATTTCTTTGTAATCCACGCCAGTTCACCTTCTGTTAGTTTTAGTAACTCGCTGCATTTCTCGTCAGTAAGGATTTCAAGAAGTTTATCTTTTGTAGTAGGGTATCTTGCTTCAATGTTTAAAGGCTCAAGAAAATCAAGAAAGTCTTTTTGTTTTTCTGTCATTTTTTCATACAAGCCTGATTTTTCAGCTAATAAAGTTAAATTGTGGGTATATGGAGGATTTTCATTTTTTGCTTTAACATAATATGCCTTCAATGCTTTTTCGATTGCCTGATGACACATAAATCCTACATAAAGGTATCTTTTTGAATAATGCATTGCTTTGGCTGTTTCCATATCGTATTTTGCCAGGTCAAGCCAGTATTCAATTTTACTCACTATTTATTCTCCAATATAATTTATTCTATTATAATTTTAACGGAAGGAAAAAAACAATGCACAAAGAAGAAAAAGTAAACTTTGACCCCGGGTTTTATAAGTTCTCACTTAAATTCCCCGACGAAATCCCCCATATTCTTGAGGAATTAGCAAAACTTAAGCAACCCCACCAGAAAAAATTTGAATTCCAAAAGCTGGAAGCGCAAGTAGTTCCCATGATTAAAACCTGCGCTGCTCTTTATCTGGGCTGCATTTTGTGGGGATGTTACCTTTATTACAAGTACAAGGATAATACAAAGGAAATACAGGACAACCCTGCAAAAGAAGCCGACATAAATCCTGTGTTCAAGGAAGAAATTGATTTTATACTTGCTAATCTGGAAAAACTCGACAAAGCAAGCGTTTATTACTTAAATCGGCCTTTTAGGATTGATAAAAGGATGATTGATTATTTTAAGGACTACAGAGAGTTTGTTGAGCTGAATAATAGTTTTAGAGAACTCGACACCACTGCTGATATAAAAATACCCGCAAGCTTTGCTTATTTTAAAGATTACACACCTGAAAAGCTGGATGAATTAAAGCAGAAGATAGATGAAATAATAGAAACGGGCAGGGTAGAGAAAATTCTGGAATTAGGGCCTTAATAATTATTAAAAATTCCCAATAAAAAAAGGCGACACCCAGATTCGAACTGGGGGTAAGAGTTTTGCAGACTCCTGCCTTACCACTTGGCCATGTCGCCGAATTTCTTCGTATATAAAATTATTAAATAAGCAGATGTGTTAGTCAACTTTCCAAATTACTTATTTAATTTAGTTATTATTTTTAACTAGTTATTTCTACGTATTTATTTACTTTATTTTTAAAATATAATTTAATAAACTGACAGCGTGTTTGTTCTACAATTTTTAAATGTACTTTTCCTGCTTTGAGTAAAATTATGCAAGACGATAAACTGGAAAGATTTAAATCACTAACAGAAGAATTCCTTCCGCAACAGGATGAAACGCCTGATGCAGTAAATAAAAAGCTTCAAAAATTAAAAAAACTGGAAAAGCAGGAAGCTGTTTACGTACTTAACTACATTGCGGGTATAGAAAAAAACCCTAAAATCCTTACTTCTATAGTGAAAGAAATTGGAAAATACAGGGATCAAAGCTCAGTGCAGGTTTTAATTGACCTGCTTACAGGATTTAAGGAAAACAGAGATCAATACCTTGATGTAAGAATTACTACAGCAACTACTTTAGGTATTTTAAAAGACGAAAGTGCCATTGTTCCTCTAATGTACGTTATGAACGATAAGGGAGAAAGCTACAGGGTAAGGTTGTGGGCCGCAGATGCCCTGGGGAAGATAGGTAACTCCCAGGCTGTAGTTCCTCTTATAAAAATAGTGTCCGACGAGGAGGAAAAATCTGTTTACCTTAAAGAATCAGCTGCAAAAGCCCTGGGAATGATCGGGGATGAAAGAGCGGTGGATTCACTTATAGATATACTGGAAACCCAAAAAGGCATGCTCGATAAATTTAACTACCTTAAAGAAAGGGCAATCGAAGCGCTGGGGAGACTAACACCCAAAAAGGAAACACGAATACAGGCCCTTAAAAACGTGCTTCATGACGAATCACCGCATGTCAGGTCCAGCGCAATAGAAGCCCTTTCAGAAATAGATGATGGAAGTATTACCGGCCTTATTGAATTAATGATGTATGATGATAATGAAGGCGTGGCTAAAACAGCTGTCTGTGCCCTTTATTACAGAGAAGGAAAGGAATTTATCGTAAATTTACTAAGAAGAGAAGACCTGCCTGCTGTTTGTAGAAATGAGATAATGGAACTACTGGAAGAAGAGCAGGAAGAAGACGACGAAGATGAAGAATACCCAGACTAAATCAATCATACTGCTGTCCGGCGGGCTTGATTCCCTGGTCAGCCTTGGAGTCACAAAGGAAAAGTATAATGTAAGCCTTGCCTTGACGTTTGATTATGGGCAAAGAACAGCTCAACAAGAGATCATCGCTGCCCAAAAAATTACCGAGCACTACTCAATTCAGCACAGAGTTATAAAATTACCCTGGCTTGAAGAAATAACCACAACTTCCCTGGTGAATAAAGCTGAAAAGCTGCCGGAACTTGACTCTTCTGAGCTGGACAACCCGGACTATACTGAAAAATCAGCAAAAAATGTCTGGGTTCCGAACAGGAATGGTGTTTTTATTAACATTGCTGCAGGTTTTGCAGACAGCATGGGATTTAAATACATTATATTCGGGGCAAATAAAGAAGAGGCAGCTACTTTTCCTGATAACTCCGAAACTTTCATACATAAAATAAACGAATCCCTGCAATACTCGACACTTGTCAAAGCGGAAGTGGTGGCTCCCCTTGCTGCATATAATAAAAAAGAGATAGTGAAAATTGCTCTTGAAAACAATGTGCCGTTAAATTTACTTAGAAGCTGCTATGCTGATGGGGAAAAGCACTGTGGCAAATGTGAATCCTGCCTGCGGCTAAAGAGAGCGCTTAATGAAGTTATTAAAGGCGCTAATCCTGTAGAGTTTGCAGCGTAGGGTGCATTTATGCACCAATGCTACTTATGCACGTAAATCTATTGCTCCTTTTTTTTCAGCCATCTCAATACGTTTATCCATTGAAGGGCCAAAATGCTCGTCTATGTTAAAATACTGCTCTCCAGTTAAAATTTCTTTAATACGAGGGTCTGTCCAATCATTACCCGTTAAAAGATTATAATCCGCTATAGAATTTTGTTTATCATCTGTAAGAACAGTAACTTTGTCATTGTCATGAAACACCTGTACTTTTGATGGGGCAGCATCTTCTAAATATCTGCTATAACTATTACCCTGTGAAATAGTTTTCATTTTAAGTTGATAATTTCCTTTAAACGTTGGAGTCACTCCGTTCATCATAATTTTTACCTCTTTTTTAAAATTGCAACTTTTACTCTTCCAACATTATAAATCCTGTGATAAATTTTCTTAACAAATTTTTTTTGTAAAATTTACCTATCGTTACATTTTTGCTAGCTTTAGCAAACATTTTAAAATGACGATTCGCTATTTTTTTGCTAAAATTTATTGGTTAAGTAAATTATGGATGGAAAATGGATAAGCTTACAATCATTGTATTTCCTGCTATTACGTTCGCTATAATTGCTACAGGCGTTGTATTATATGAGCTTGGAAAGTACGTAAGCGGATTGTTTTAAGCTATTATTGGATGAGGAGAAATTAATGTTTAAATTGCCAGGTAAAAAGGCTGATATAGGAGTATTTGGAGGCTCAGGCTTCTATAATTTTATAGATATACAGGAAGAAATAAACGTAGAAACCCCATACGGTCCGCCAAGTGACAGTATAATGCTTGGGAAAATAGGCGATAAAACAGTTGCCTTTCTTCCAAGACATGGAAAACACCACACAATCCCACCTCAGGCTATTAACTACAGGGCGAATGTGTGGGCAATGAAGGCTCTTGGGGTATCAAGACTAATCAGTCCATGCGCAGCCGGTAGCCTACAGAAACACGTTGAGCCTGGCGACTTTGTAATATGTGACCAGTTCGTAAACAAGACGTACAATAGAAAAGACACTTTTTATGATGGGCCTATTACTACTCATGTAAGCCCAGCAGACCCATATTGCCCGGAATTACGTGAAATAGCTGTAAAAACAGCAAAAGACATTGGGATTAAAGTACATGAAACCGGTACAATTCTGGTTATCCAGGGCCCAAGATTCAGCACCAAAGCCGAATCCAAGTTCTTTACCGCTATGGGCTGGGAAGTCATTAACATGACACAGTACCCGGAAGTCTATCTTGCGCGTGAGATGGAATTATGTACACTAAATATATCACTCATTACAGACTACGACTCTGGATTAGTTGGAGACGTTGAACCCGTGAGCCATTCAGAGGTACTTAAAGTGTTCAATGCAAACAACGAAAAGCTCAGAAAGCTTTTATTCGCTCTTATTGAACAAATACCCGGCAATAGAAATAACTGTGGCTGCTCAACAGTTCTCGAGCATTCAAGAATATAACCACTAAGGGAGGAATCACCAGTGACTTTGTACCATGCACTCGATCAATTATTTCAAATAATATGGCTTATCTTCATTTTGCGGATTTTATTAAGCTGGTTTCCAAATGTTGACTGGTGGAAACAGCCGTTCAAGTTTATTCGTGACTTTACAGAGCCGGTTTTCGAACCCTTTAGAAAAATGATACCCCCTATGGGCGGACTGGATATTTCCCCTATAGTGGTTTTTCTGCTTTTAGGAATGGTTCAGGAAACGCTTTTAAGCATTGTTTACAGACTTAGTGTCTAGCTTTATTTACTTCTGATATCCACTCTTCTACGTCTCTGACATAGAAAGCCACTTCCTCATTGTCAAAATTTAATTTGAGGATTGGGGCAAATATGTTTTTTCCAAGATAGCTTTTTACTGTTTCTACGTTTTTAATTGTCCCGAGGGGGATACTTATTTCTTTTTTGGGAAAATACCTGACAAAATAAACTCTCTTGTCGGTAAGAGCAAG
Organism: Candidatus Melainabacteria bacterium GWF2_37_15; assembly: GCA_001784565.1. Lineage (GTDB taxonomy): Bacteria > Cyanobacteriota > Vampirovibrionia > Gastranaerophilales > UBA9971 > GWF2-37-15. Next base: position 3,419 of record MFRL01000042.1, on the reverse strand, counting down.
AATCCCGTTTCCACGTATTTGGCCACGGCCCAGGGATTTAAGCCCAAAAAAGTTTGCCCAGCTGTCTTTTAATATTATTTTTTCCCCGGTTTTTTCAAGTTCTAGTGTAAGTTGCTTCAATACCGACTCTGCCCGCAATTTTGAACCATAAATCAATACATTGATCAGAATAACTATGCCGATAACAACAATTGTGAGAATAAATGCGAAATCCATATTTTCTCCTATTCTTCCAAGTACTTAATCAGATTATCTTCCATTGTCCAGATACCGCAAGGACATACACCGGCGCATATACCGCAGCCTATACATTTATCAGGATCACTGACATATTCAAAAACGCCATCGGCTTTCTGAATACGGTTAATTGCCTGTTGAGGGCATACTTCCATGCAGTATTCACAATCCCTGCAATAACCACAGCTCATACAACGGTCAGTTTCCTGCTCCGCCGGCATTGCATCCACTTTATTAGCGTTCATTTGCAGGTAAAATTGGTCTTTAATTCTTTCCTGTGGGAGCATAGGCGCTTTAGTGTAATCTTCAAGCGGCTGTGCTGTAAACATTTTGTGAATATTTAAAGCTGCATACCTTCCCTCAGCTATTGCATGGGTAAATAAACCCAGCTTATTCACATCACCTACTTTAAATATCTTTTTATCATCTTCTTTTTCATCGAGGAATGACAAATCAGGCCTGTCGCCAACTGAAATTATCACTGTATCAGCTTCAAGCACTCTTCCATCCTTGAGATGAACACCTTTTTCCGTAATTTTTTCAGTAAAACATGGCCATAATATCTTTGCGCCAAGGGATTCTGCGTGTTTTATTTCCTTGTCAAAAGCAGCAGGCTTCTGAATATCAATTGCAGTGACTTCTTTTGCTCCCATGCCGTAAGCCCCGATAACCACGTCAATTGCAGCATTACCTGCGCCAATTACCACTACTTTCTCGCCTACCTGAGGCTTTTCGCCTTTATTTACTGCCTTAAGGAAATCAAGTCCTTTTACCAGTTTTTCATGCCCTTCAAATGGGATTACAACAGGGTTATGCGCACCTGATGCAACGATTATTGCATCATACTCGGATTGCAATTTCTTGAATAATTCTTTATTTACCAGGGTATTGATCTTAACATTTACCCCAACGTCAAGTATTCTTTGAAGTTCAGTTTCAAGTATTTTTCTTTCCAGCCTGTCCTCAGGGATAACCTGCATAAGTTTCCCGCCAAACACGCTGTCCTGCTCAAATACATCCACATGGTATCCTGTTTTTCTGAGCTGCCAAGCTGCTGATAGGCCCGCAACTCCCGAACCAACAACAGCTACTTTCTCATTAAGCTGTACTTCAGGAGGTTTGACCTTTATATCTTTTGATAAAAGCCCTAATTCAGCTATTTTTACAGGTATATCAAGGTATTTTCTGTTACATTCGTCTATACATAAGTTTGGGCATACCTGGCCGCAAACAGAAGCCGGAAACGGATTGTAATCAAGTACAAGCCTTAATGCTTCGTCGGCTTTGCCCTCTCTTAAAAGTGAAATCCTTTTTTGTGTCGGGATACCTATAGGGCAGTTGTATTCACAGGGTGCGCTATATTGTGCGTTCATCCATATTGGGAATTTAAGCCTGTAATCTCCTGTGGAAACATAATCAGCCACAGCATAATCATCTTTTAAAACATCCCCGAATATGCCGCCTTCAATCCAATTCTTTGTCCTGAATTCATTAATAGACAACGCTGCTTTCTTTACATTTCGTTCCTGATAGGTTTTAGCAACGATTTTTTTCCATTTAGACATATCGCTCAGGGTGTTAATCAGTTCAGGCTTCTCAATTTTTTCAAGAAAAACCAGCAATCCTTGAAGCAAAAAGTCCCTGTCACCTTCGTTTAAGTCCATTAAATAAACGTCATTTGATAATTCCTTAACATTTCCCCGAATATAAACTGTTCCCCCTACCATACCTACACAGCTTCTATACCCGAGCACTGAATCCATGTTTTCACAATTATAGCCGCAAATAACAGCTACTCCGCCTCCCATAAACTCGAAACTAAAGGAACCTGTATTTTCCAGCACCCAGAATTCCGGAGCGGTATATTTAGGGTCGTATTTCATTAACGCACCTGAGCGTGTTCCAACACGTCCGCCTACATAAATCTTTCCTGTTGCAGCACAGTGTGCTGTTGTATCTCCGCCATCGCCTTTTAATATAATTTCAGCGCCGGAATTAAGCCATCCGACATCCGCAGGAGCTGAGCCTTCAACGATAATTTGTGTTCCGGCCATACCCATAGACCCGAGCCGCTGGCCAGGGTTTTTAACCAGGAATTTTAAAGGCTTATTTGCTTTATCCGAATCTTTAACCCATAGGGGCCCACCAATATCATGCTGGCCGCAAGCGTTGATTTCAAACTCTGTATAACCTTCTTCCAGCTTTTTGTATATTTCCTGCAATAGTTGCTGGGTAGATATTCTCTGCCCAGCAACTATGCCGTCTATTACAGTTCTCTTATTTGTTTTTTCTGTTGATTCAGTCAACTTACTTTTTCTCTATTCTGATTGCACTGTCAGGGCATAAAAGCTCGCAGGTACCGCAAGCAATACATTTTTCAGGGTCTGGCTGCACAGCAGGAGTAGCGTATAACCCTACTTCTTTTGACCACTGGAGACAGTTTTCGCCTTTTTTATTAATCGGGCATTTTGTTATGCATAACCCGCAGCCTTTGCATAGCTCTGTATATAAATACCAGTCAGCCCTGCCTTTGCCGCAGTTTTCTACTTTTATACCTTTATTTTGTACTGTCATTATTTTTCTCCTTGATTTTTACACCGATGCCTTTGCTCCAATAAGCGCCATCCCTCTTTCAAGAGCTTTATAGTTCATTTCTCTTAACTCAGGGTTAGTGTTGAATTTCTTACCAAGAGCCGCTTCCATTGCATCTTTTACGTATTTTATGTCAATTACTCCGGTTGCTTGTATAACTGCGCCAAGAATAATGATATTGAAAACCCTGGCGCTGATCTCGTCATTAGCGATCTTGTTTGCAGGAATTCCAATTATATCCTTTGCTTTCATCTCTGGTTTTGTATTGCAGATTGATGGGTCATAAACAACAACTGTGTTTTCGTCAACATAAGTTTCACAACGGGCAATTGCCCTGTCTGATAACACGATTACGATGTCTGCTTTTGAAAAACGAGGTTCGCCGATAGTTTCATCAGCTATCTGGCAAAAAGCGATACTTACACCGCCTCTTTGCTCTACACCGAAGTTTGGTATATAAAGGACTTTTTTATCAGCAGCATATCCGGCTTCCACAAGGATTTTAGCTATACTTTGTACGCCGTGTCCGCCTTCGCCTGCCAGTACTATTTTTGTTCTTGCCATTACTTAACTCCTTCCAGTTCTTTAGG
>MFRL01000041.1 GCA_001784565.1 Candidatus Melainabacteria bacterium GWF2_37_15 | reverse complement strand
TGAGGAAGCGGAGCGACCGAAGAATCTTTTTCAATTATTAAAGATCCTTCGCTACGCTCAGGATGACTATTAAATTTTTCTTCTTCCAGCTTTTCTTTTTCTTTTAATTCTTCCAGTTTGCGCTGTTTTGCTCTTTCCCTGTACTGTCTTTGCTTTTCTCTGTATTCTTCCTCTTCTTTGCGCCATCTTTCCCGCTTTTCATGGTCTTCAATATAATACTTCGCCAGTCCTTCATAAATTTCCTCAGCAAATTTAAGATATTCAGGCAGTTCCAGTAATTTATACTCATCACCTGACATTTTATATAATGCCCGATTAAAAGCATACAGTTTAAGGCGATCCCATCTCTCTAAACGGTAAGGATCCACTATTTTCAGCTTTATTTCCAGATCGTATATTCTTTTTTCTATTTTTTTAAATTCGCATTTCATCTAACTTTTTCCTGAGTTCTTTAAGCTGCTCCATTTCATCCAGGTGTTTTTCAACTCCCTGAAGTCTTTTGTTAAAATTAGTCAGTTCAAAGATTTTCACGGCATTGTTAATAATAGCGGATGATACTCTCAGCCTTACTCTTTCATTTTCACTGTTTAAAAGTTGTTCCTGGGTTTCCACAGCTCTGGAAAGCAGGTATTTCATGCTGGAAACTGTGCTTTCATAAACTTGTTCCTGTTGTTGTTTTAATTTTGCCTGGAATTCTGGTATTTTCAGCCATTCATAATAGGTTGATTTTGCTATTCCTGCTTGTTTGCAGGCCTCTTCAACCTTACCGACTTTGATGAATTCTGCAATAACTTCCAATTGCTTAGGCGTAAGCTCTCTAACCATACACAAACCCCTTTCTCTCTACATTAAATTTTTCAGATCGAACGAAATCGAACGATTTTTAAAGAAAAATTTTTTCTCTAACCTCACAAAAAAGATATAAATTTATTATAACATTTATTTATAGATTTTGCACTATGTTTGTGTATAGGTTTTATGATTAATAAGGTGCATAAATTTTAGAGTCATTGCGAAGCCCCGAAGGGGCTGAAGCAATCCATAATGTTGAGGGCTGGATGATGGATTGCTTCGCAAGTTGCATTATCCCTTACAGGTTAACATCTGCGGCTCGCAATGACAATACGGCAGAAATATGCTTGCATTCCGCACTGGAAAGATCCTGAAACAAGTTCAGGATGACGATGTTTGGACATTAATAAGATGCGGGGTGACAATAAATCAGGGCAGACACACAGATCTGCCCCTACAGTATTAATCATTAATTGCCGCGTGGGCTAAAGCCCACCCTATAAGCTTTTTTGTAATTATGATATAAATTTTTACCCATTTTTTAAAAGATTCACCAGAGCATCAGGTATCTTTTTCAGGCTCTCCACTTTCATTGCACCCCCAAGAGCAATTGCTTCCTTGGGCATGCCAAACACTATACAGCTTTCTTCATCCTGGGCGATGGTGTATGCGCCGGCATTTCTCATTTCAAGAAGTCCTTGAGCTCCATCTTTTCCCATTCCGGTTAATATTACACCAATCGCATTGCTTCCTGCATATTTGGCAACTGAGTTAAAAAGAATTTCAACAGCAGGCCGCTGATGGTGAACTAAAGGCCCGTCCTTTATTTCTACATAATAAATTGCCCCGCTTCTTTTTAATTCCATATGCTTATTACCAGGCGCAAGTAATACTTTTCCCGGAACGGCATGCTCTCCGTCCTCGGCCTCTTTCACTTCCAGAACACATAATTGATTAAGCCTGTCAGCAAAAGATTTTGTAAAATACTGCGGCATGTGCTGCACAATGAGGATTGGGGGCATATCCCCGGGTAAAGCTGTTAAAACTTCTTTTAATGCTTCTGTGCCGCCCGTGGAGGCACCTATAGCAATAATTTTATTTGTTGTTCTTAGCATGGCTGCAGTTTTTTGTACAGGTGTAGAAACAGGCTGAAAACTGACTCCTGAAGATAGTCGGCGGGTATTGATCTTTGATACAGCCTTGATTTTTTCAGCAAGTTGCACGCTCATATCACCTACTGAATATGACGCGCCGGGCTTTGCCATTACTTCTGCTGCGCCGAGCTCCAGGGCTCTTAATGCTACTTCGCAGCCGCTCTTGGCAAGTGAACTTACTATTATAACGGGCATGGGGTGGTGTTTCATAAGCTTTTCAAGAAATGTTAATCCGTCCATCCTGGGCATTTCTATATCCAGAACTATAACGTCTGGTTTTAGTTCAACAATTTTATCCCTGCCAATAAAAGGGTCAGGCGCTGAACCAACAACGTCTATTTCAGGGTCTTTAGCCAACTCAGTGGTAAAGATCTTTCTTACCATTGCAGAATCGTCAATTATTAGAACTTTTATCGGCATACCAGTCATACTCTCGCAAATTATTTACCTTATACACAACAATTTCACCGGTTTCAGTGTCAAAGACAACTTTTCTTCCCATTTTTCCGCCGGTGTCAAAGGTTACAATATCAATATAATTATCCTTTAGTATTTTTTCAGCTACTTTAATATTTTCTGCACCTATAATAGTACTCCCCATTTCCGGGTTTTGAGCGCCGCCTGCTACATGTGCTTTTAAATTAACTTTGTTGGATCCTAGCTGGATCATTAATCTTATCATATGAATAATGGAAACGCTTCCGAATTGTGCGGATTGCTGTTTTCTAAAGGGTTTTGAATGTACATAATGGTTCATTCCGCCAAATTTTAATACAGGATCCCACATACAGACTGCAACGCAGGAGCCTAGTACGGTAGATACCAGATGAGGCTCCCTGCTTACAAAAATGTAGCCGGGCTGTAAAAAATATTTTTCCTTTTCACTGTTTAACAGGTTTCCGTTCATTTAATCTTTTCTCATATAGATTGTGGGCTGGATATAATCAAACTTATACTGTTTTTGTGTAAGGCTCTCTGAATGTCCGATAAATAAAAGGCCGCCTGTAGCGAGTGTATTGTAGAATTTTTTAATTAGTTCTTCCTGTGTAGGAAAATCAAAGTAAATCATGACGTTTCTGCAAAAAATTATGTCAAATTTGTTTTTAAAAGGGAAAGGTTCCATCAGGTTAAATGTCCTGAAAGTAACCAGGCTTTTTATTGTATCAGAGACCTTATAAATGTTATCAAATTTCTTAAAATATTTGTTTAAAAAATAAGGGTTTATTAGATCGCCCTGGTCAAGAAGGTATTCTGCTTCCTGGGCCTCCTGTATCACAAGGGAGCTTACATCTGTTGCCAGAATTTTTATATTTATACCGGGCGGAATATATTCTTTAAGAACCATGGCAATGGTGTAAGCTTCATCACCTGTTGAGCAGGCTGAACTCCATACTTTTATTTCAGAATTTTTTAAAATTTCCGGATTATTCTTTAAAATAAAATCCAGCTTTTCTTTAATAAAATTAAAATGGTTATCTTCTCTGAAGAAATTGGTTTTGTGAATTGTTATTTCATCGACAAAAGTAGACCATAGCGTGCTCCTGTCTTTTATTAGTATTTTGTAATACTCATCGGGACAGGTTAAGCCCTCTTTTGTCAGCAGCTTAAAAACTTTAGACTGCACCATTTCTCTTTTGGATTCATTTAAATGGATTCCAAGGCGTTCTTTAACAAGTATGGAAAATTTTTCAAATTGGGCTTGGGTTAATTTCATTATAAACTTTCTTTTTTACGTTGTTACTTTTTAAGAATTTTTAAAATTTTTATTTTCTTCTTGTCTAACTATCTTATAAAAGTCACATTTTAAACAGTTGCCAACTTTTTGAATATTTGATCCCTGGACTTTGCCTCCGCAAAGTGTACCAGCAACACTCCAGCAAACCCTGCCTGCTTTTCTTCCGTTGTTTGTTCCATCACAACTTTTATCTGTTGCTGCCGGACAAACGCCGAATTCTGATACTTTAGCACCACCTGGTTGCCTTCCGCAATTTTTAAATTCCCAGCAATTTAGTTTTTTTCCACTATTTGGAAGGGCAATAATATTTTTTTTATCGCTGGTAGTTAATGCTAAATGTGTGTGCTGGTGAATTGCCTGTGCTCCGTTAACAAGAACTATAAGTGAATTTACTATTTCTTTCATTGTTCCTGCTTGTGCAGTGAGTTCTTCAGATGCTGATGCGCTTTCTTCTGCTGTTGAAGCATTGGATTGCACAACCTGTTCCATCTGGGATATTGCCTTGTTTATCTGGGCTATACCCTGTGCTTGCTCCTGGCTTGCTGCTGAGATTTCATCCAGCAGGTCGCTTACTTTCTGGGCCTGGTTATTTATTTCTGTCAGGGACTCGTTTACGTTTTTTGAAACGCTAACCCCTTGTTCAGAAAGATGAATATTGCTTTCTATAATTTCAGCGGTATCTTTAGCTGCCTGGGCGCTTCTTTGGGCAAGGTTCCTAACTTCTTCTGCAACCACAGCAAATCCTTGGCCTGCTTCGCCTGCTCTTGCCGCTTCTACTGCTGCGTTAAGAGCAAGGATGTTTGTCTGGAATGCTATTTCATCAATAACCTTTATAATCTTGGCTATCTGATCACTTGATTTTTTCAGTTCTTCCATGGATTGCATCATATTCTGCATATCAATATTGCCTTTGTTTGCGGAATCTTTGGCTTGTTTTGCAAGTATCGCTGCCTGTTTAGTATTTTCAGTGTTTTGTTTAACCATGGATTCTGATTGTTCAAGGGTAGCTGAGGTTTCTTCAATTGATGCTGCCTGCTGGGTGCTGCCTTCTGCAAGTTCCATGCTGGAGGTTGATAACTGGTTTGAGGCTGAGGTCAGCAAATTCGAGCTTTCGCTCATATCCGTAATAATTTTATTGAGTTTTTTCATTGCATCCCTAAATATTAACACTGCAAATATAATTCCTATTATAGTAGCAATGCTTAATCCTATAAAAATAAAAAGGATTTCTTGACCGACCTTTTTAACTGAATTTTGATCTTCGTTAATTATCTTGTCCAGAGATTCAATAATAAGGACTGCATCTTCTGTTATTGCATCCATATCTTCCATCATTTGGGCACCTTTTGCGTTCCCAACGGGATCCTTAATATTTAGAATCTCAATTGCTTTAGATTTAATAATGCTCCATTTCTGCTTTAATTGATCTATAAGCTTAATTAATCTTTCATCATCAAGTTTCTTGCTCAAGGTTTCAAATTTATTTTCGAGTTCAATGACTAATTTGTTAAAATTTTCTCTTTCCGCAGGATTACCAGTTATAAGATAGTCATTTGAAGGCATTAAAATTTGTTCCAGCATAAGCCTGGTATCTGTAATTTCTTTAGTAATAGCAACCTGTTTTGTAAAAAAATCAAATTGCTTATTATAATTATTGAAAGAATTATAGGATATTAACTGAATAATAACTATAATTGCAACCGCAAGAATCCCAATAAGACTAAATTTATGAGTAATCTTCATTTTTAATGCACCTCTTTTTATCACAATATTTTTTAAACATATTAGAACCCTGCCATATCATCCTCAAGAGGAATAACATCTTCTGGCTTAACTACCTTTGTATTTTTTTTATAGTTAATAGGTTTCCTCACTTGTGTTCTTGTGGTTATAGCAGTGTGTGCCTGCTCGTGAATGGCATTAGTACCGTTGACCATTACTATTAGTGAATTTACTATTTCTTTCATTGTTTCTGCCTGTGCAGTGAGTTCTTCAGATGCGGACGCACTTTCTTCTGCTGTTGAGGCATTGGACTGCACAACCTGTTCCATCTGGGATATTGCCTTGTTTATCTGGGCTATACCCTGGGCCTGTTCCTGGCTTGCTGCTGAGATTTCATCAAGCAGGTCGCTTACTTTTTGTGATTGGGTATTAATTTCCAGTAGGGATTCATTAACTTGTTTTGACACGTTTACACCCTGTTCGGAAAGATGAATATTACTTTCAATAATACCTGCTGTGTCTTTGGCGGCCTGGGCACTCCTCTGTGCAAGGTTTCTTACTTCTTCTGCCACCACAGCGAATCCCTGTCCTGCTTCGCCTGCACGTGCTGCTTCTACTGCAGCGTTAAGTGCAAGTATATTTGTCTGGAAAGCAATTTCATCAATTACTTTAATAATCTTGGCTATCTGGTCAGAGGATTTTTTCAGTTCCTGCATAGAATTCATCATATTCTGCATGTCTTTATTTCCCTTATTTGCAGAATCCTTGGCCTGTTTTGCAAGCATGGCTGCCTGTTTAGTGTTTTCTGTATTTTGGCGCACCATTGATGCTGATTCTTCAAGGGTTGATGATGTTTCCTGGATTGATGCTGCCTGCTCTGTGCTGCCTTCTGCCAGTTGCTGACTTGAATCTGATAGCTGGCCTGAAGCGGATGTTACCTGATTGGCTGTAGTTTCGAGGTCCTTCACGATCTTGTTCATGGAATTTGTGATTCCTCTAACCACAGTAAAAATCACAACTATAACAACAATGGCAACCAGGACCAGGTTTAGTATCAGGGAGTTCAGAAATGCAGTCATTGCTATTTTTGCTACATCGTCAACGTATACTCCTGCACCCAGAACCCAGCCCCACTCAGGAAAAGCTCTGACATAGCTTATTTTAGGAAAGGTAAGGGTTTTATCTTGACCTGGTTTTGGCCAGTCATATCTGAAACTTCCCTGCCCTTTTCCTTTTGCAATTCTAACAGCTTCAACGATAGGCCCAACGCCGTTTTTGTCTTTTAGGTCAGTTGCATCATGCCCTCTTTCCATAATTGGATGATAGATAAATTTGTGGTCATAATCATTTATCCATATATAATTATTTCCATCAAAGTTTAATGCGGCAATTCTTGCCCTTGCTCGTTCCTTTGCATCTTCAGCCGTTAATTCTCCGCTATCAACTCTTTGTTTATATTCTTTTAAAAGGTTCAGGGCAATTTCAGTGATATATTGAATTTGTACTTCTTTCTCGTGAAATATTGCCCCTCTCAACTGGTAAAAGCTGAGAAGACTTGAACCAATAAAAATTAACAAAGAAACAATAACTGTAAGAAAGATGATTTTCTTTCTAATGCTCATGTGAGAAATAACGGCTTTTTCCATTTATTTTATAATCTCCTTATTAGAACCCCGCCATATCATCCTCAAGGGGAATAACATCCTCGGGATTTACTACCTTGGTAATTCTTGTGTCATTTTTGCGTTTTATTGGTGTGTTTGAACTTAATCTTCTATTAGCGGTTGGAATGGTTCTTCTTGATTCGGTTCTTGTTGTTATAGTATTTTGTACCTGGTGTTGAATTGCCTGTGCTCCGTTAACAAGAACTATAAGTGAGTTTACAATTTCTTTCATTGTTTCTGCCTGTGCAGTGAGTTCTTCAGAGGCTGATGCGCTTTCCTGCGCTGTTGAGGCGTTGGATTGCACAACTTGTTCCATCTGGGATATTGCTTTGTTTATTTGCGCTATACCTTGCGATTGCTCTTGACTTGCTGCGGATATTTCATCCAGCAGGTCACTTACTTTTTGAGCCTGGTTATTTATTTCTGTCAGGGATTCATTTACGTTTTTAGAAACGCTAACCCCTTGTTCAGAAAGATGAATGTTGCTTTCTATGATTTCAGCGGTATCTTTAGCTGCCTGGGCGCTTCTTTGGGCAAGGTTTCTTACCTCTTCTGCCACAACAGCAAATCCCTGACCTGCTTCGCCTGCTCTTGCCGCTTCTACTGCTGCGTTAAGAGCAAGGATGTTTGTCTGGAACGCTATTTCATCAATTACTTTAATAATTTTTGCAATTTGGTCAGAGGATTTTTTAATATTTTGCATTGATTGCATCATATTCTGCATTTCGCTGTTGCCTTTAAAGGCGGAATCCTTGGCCTGTTTTGCAAGTATTGCTGCCTGCTTAGTATTTTCAGTATTCTGTTTGACCATAGATTCTGATTCTTCAAGGGTTGCGGATGTTTCTTCAATTGAAGCTGCCTGCTCAGTGCTGCCTTCTGCCAGTTCCATACTGGAGGTTGATAGTTGGTTTGAGGCAGATGTTACCTGGCTGGCGGCTTCGCCAAGATCACGTATTATTTTATCCAGTGCTTTCATTATGGCTCTGGAGATAATTATTGCCAGAACTATTCCGATTATAATTGACAGTACGCTCACTATCAGGATAACTGTTTTCCCCTGGCCGGCGCTACTGCTAAGATGTTCCATTGCCGTTTTAGTATTTTCAGAATATATTTCTTCTATTTTATTAAATTTTCCGCGGACTTCAGTTAGGGCAGGGATGGTTGTTTCGTGATAAACTTTTAATGCTTCATTTTTATTTCCGTTTTCCACTTCAGCTATTATGTGTTTAGCAGAAGCGTGCAATTTTTCGTGCGGTGCTTCCATTTCTTCTATTAATTTTTTTACTTCAGGGTTATCAATCTTGGTTACTTCATCACTATAGAGCCATTTCCCCAGAGCGCATTGAGTATGGTCAGTCTGGACAGTAAATTTTGTATTTGTCAATAAAGATGTGCTAAGACTTTGTAACCAGCTTAAATGGTCAATTTCTTTTTGTAGGAAAAATACATTTCCATCAACTCTTGTGCGTGTAATATTTTGTATTTTGTTTACGTCATTAAACTTCAGGTATCCGATAACAGACATTACAAGAAGCAGTACTAACAAAGCAGCATAACCTAATGCTATTTGTTTACCTATTGTTAATTTCATAAATTCTCTCCTAAATTGCTTATAATACGACACTTATTTTTTAAAAATTTAAATCAATGCTTATAAAATCAATGCTTATACTTTTGCTTCTTCAAAAACAATGGAGAAATCATTATTATCAAATATTTTTTCTATTTCAAGAAGCATAACTACTTTGTCTTTTACTTTTCCCAATCCTGTAAGGAAATCACCTTCTACTTTTGCTCCATAATCAAGAGCTTCTTCAATTTCATCTTTATCAATATTAACCACTTCAGAAACCATGTCTACTACTAAACCCATAGGTTTTTTAATTTGGTTAACATTGACTTCTACCACGATAATACAGGTCCTTTCCGTGTATTCTGCGGGATTCATGTTGAATTTTAGCCTGAGATCCATAATAGGAATAATTTTTCCCCTTAAATTAATAACTCCTTTAATGTAACTGGGGGTTTTGGGCACATGGGTAATATCCATCATCCCGATAATTTCCCTGACTTGCAGGATAGGGATTCCGTAATCTTCCTTACCCAGGCAAAAAGTAAGATGTTTTCCGTCTTGAATCTGCATTATTATGCTCCTTTCACTTTGAATATATTATCTATATCAAGTATTAAAGATACTTTACCGTCGCCAAGTATAGACATTCCTGAAACAAATCCCAGTTGTGAAAATTCTTCACCAACCGGTTTTACTACAATTTCCTGTCTGCCAATAACGTTCCTGACCGGCAATGCCCTGTATTTCTGTTCAAGTTCAAGAATTACTACTAGTTGAGGGTCTTCGTGTTCTTTGCTCATGCCGAAAAGATCAGATAAAGAAATAATGGGAATAATTTCCTGTCTTACCTTTATTCTTGATAATGTTCCCTGAACTGAAACCCACTGGTCTTCTTTTGGTTGGATAATTTGTTTTATGTTTAGTGTTGGTATTATATAGTTTGAACCTTCTATATCCACTACAGTGCCGTTCATAATAGCGTGATTTACAGGAATTTTAAGTATAAAAGTGCTGCCTTTGCCTTTTTCACTATTTATCTCCACTTTGCCGCCTATTTTTTGAACCTCAGTCCTTACCACATCCATCCCAACTCCGCGGCCTGATATGTTATTCGCCACTTCAACAGTAGAGAATCCGGGCAACATTATAAATTCCTGGATTTCTCTCTCGGTATATTCTTTGTCAGGATCTATAAGTCCTTTTTCCAGGGCTTTTTTATACACTTTTTCAGTGTTTATGCCTTGCCCGTCATCAATTACTTCTATATATATGCTTCCCCGTTTATTGTAGGCAGTAACTTTTACTGTTCCCTTTGATTCGATCCCGTGGGAGATGGCGTTTTTGACCAGGTGTACAAGGGGGTCAAGGAGTTTTTCGGTAACCATTCGGTCGATTTCGGTTTCATCCCCGGTTGTGGAAAAATCTATGTCTTTTCCAAGTTCATTTATTGTATCTCTTGCGATTCTGGAGATCTTTTGGAAAGTTGATTTTAAGGGAACCATCCTTAAAAACATTGCAAGGTTTTGCAAATCCCTGGTTATCCTTGTCATGCGGTTAAAGTTAGTGAGGAAAACATTATCAGCGTCGCATTTCGATAAAGCCTGCTGCTCTATAAGGGATTGGGTAATAATCAGTTCGCCAACCATATCTACCAGGGTATTAACTTTTTCAGTGGAAATACGCATGTAATCTTCAGAAACATTACTTTTTGTCTGCTGGGTTCTTACAGCATTTAAAACATCTTTCGCTTCAACTTTCTTTTCTTTTATGGCGATTTCGCCAAACTTTAAATCAGGATATTCGGTTTTTTGTTTCTCAATTATCTCCTCAACTTCTTCAGGCTTGAGTTTTTTATCTTCAACAAGAATTTCACCGATTTTTGAGTCGGCTGTTTTTAAATTGTTTTTAGCTTTTTCTTCAGCTGATGCCACTTTCTGTAAATGTTCATCTGTTTCTGAAATAAAAGCCGGGTCGTTTGCAATTGGTATATTTTCACATATTTTTTTAATGTAATCTGATGAAATTAATATTAAATCTATAATATCTTTATCAGCTTTTATAGTCTTTTTTCTGCAGCCGTCCAGCAGGGTTTCTGTTTTATGTGCAATACTTCCTACAAGTTCCTGCTCTACAAAGCCGGCTAATCCTTTTATAGTATGAAAAGACCTGAACAAAGAATGGACTGTTTCTTCATCGTCAGGGTCTTTTTCAAGCTCAAGCACCTTCATTTCAATATTTTCAATGTGCTCGTTTGCTTCCAATATAAAATCTTCAAGAAATTCATTGTTTTCTTCAATGTTCATTTCATTATTCAATGCTATTCTCCACTATATTCCAAAAGTTATTCCAAACAGTAAGCAATATTAAACTTTGTCTCTCCTAGTTTGAAGAATAATTTTTTAGAAGGGGCTTTACTTATCATTAAAAACACATTATCTCCTGTCACCAGGGTAGGAGGAGAAACATCTATTATTTCCTTTACACCAATTTTGCCAACAGTGTTTCCACATAACATAACCATAAACTCACTCAAAGCGCTCTTTGCTATCATATCAAGGTCAGAAATCTGCGTTCCGCCCATCATTTTACTTACAATTTCAAATGCAGCTTCTTTTGTAAGTCCAAGCACTATATTCCCTTTTAACCCATTTGTTAAACCTGCAATAACATTTACTTTTTCGCCCGAATTCAGGGAGTTTTCAGGAAGCTCGCACATAAACCGATGTTCCAGTCCAAACATTGGAAAAAGTTCAGTACAAGTTTGCACTAATGGATCTTTTAAATTGCTTATTGTCATAAAACTATTCTCCTAAGCCTATATTAATTTTAAAAAGGCCGACGTCTCCAGAATAATAAACTTCCTGAGATTCAATGTTCGGGGTAATTATTTCAAGATTTTCTCCTGAAAAAATACTTGGAGGACTGAGCCACTTATCTCTATCTCCTGTTTCATTGTTTATATATGTAGCAGCTCTTCCTGACACCATATTTGCAAATTCTGCCATATATAAATACATATCATTCGGACTTTCAAGAGCGTCACCAAAATTCATTGCAACAGCAAACTTTTCCGCTGTGGTAAGATCACATTCTAAAAGAATTCTTCCTTTGCCTTTTCCTGTAATACCAATGATTACGGTAACTGTGTGATTGCTTTTTGCGGAATAGGTAGCTACCGGCTTAAAGTTACAGGAAATGAGCTCCTCCGTTACAGCAAGGAAAGCTTTTTGAGTAAGAGCTATGAAATTTTCAAATTTTTGTTTGTCCATAATCAGCTCCCTAAAAGACTATTAACAGATTGTAGCAAGTCTTCAGGTTTAAATGGCTTTGAAACAAACTGCTTTATTCCAAGACCTTTAGCCTCGTTCATTAAAACATCATCGCCCATTGCACTGAGCATAACTATTTTTACATTAGGGTTTTTGCCGAATAATCCTTTTGCTGTTTCAATTCCGTCCATTACAGGCATAGTCACGTCCAGGGTAATTACGTCTGGTGAGTATTTATCATACATTTCCAGTCCGATTTGACCATTAGGTGCATTATCTACAACTTCAAACCCATGTGGCTCAAGGGCTTTTTTTACTGCCTTAAATATAAATGGTGAATCATCAATTACGAGGACTTTAGCCATGTTCAACTCCTGTTATAATACGAATATTTTTATATAGTGTAAAAGAAATTATACTTTTTTTTCTGAAATTAATCAAAGGGTAATCAAAGGGATAAAATACTTTTTACATAATTTGGCATAGCAAACGCTGCTGCGTGTATGTCCCTGTTATAATACTTTGTTTCCTTTTCCAGCTGTGCAGCAAAGGTTTCATTATTAAGTTTTGGCTGTACATCATTTGAGCAGAAAGTCCAGCTCCAGTATGCGCCAGGATAAGTAGGCACAGGTGCGAAATACGGCTTAACTATTGGAAAAACCTTATTTAGCAGTATATTAATAAGTTTAAAATCTTCCTGACAGGCAAGAGGTGACTCAGTCTGGGCTACCATTATCCCGCCTTTGCGCAGGGCTTGCTTTACATTATTATAAAATTCTTCGGTAAATAATCCGACTCCAGGGCCTAATGGGTCTGTAGAATCTATTAATATGACGTCAAAGCGATTTTTTTGTCTTTCTATATACTTAATAGCGTCTTCTATATTTATTTTAACTCTTTTATCGTCCAGCATGCCGGCTATTGAAGGTAAAAATTCCTTGCTCGCATCAATAACCATTTCATCAATTTCACACAGCACAACTTCTTTTACGCTGTTGTATTTCAGGACTTCTCTTACAGTGCCACCGTCACCGCCGCCTATTACCAGTACGCTTTCAGGGCGTGAGTGGGCCAGCATTGGGATATGGGATATCATTTCGTGGTAGAAAAATTCATCTTTTTCAGATGTCATTACCAGCCCATCAAGAAGCAACATCTTTCCGTAGGCTTCTGTATCAATAATATCAACCTTTTGAAACTCCGATTGCCCGCCGTAAAGAATATCCTTTACTTTTAAAGTAATACCTGCCTCATTTTGATGTTTTTCAGTATACCAGACGTCCAATTCCAAGCCTTTCTAGTCAAATCTAATCGATGTGAGTTTTTATCTGAAATGGCGATACCAGGACTTCTTCATTTTTGGGATCCAGTATTCCACGTTTAAGCTCAGTATATATGCCTTTCCCTGCACTTAATTTATCTCTTAAGTACTCATATGCGATCATTGGATCACATGAATCACCGCAGGTAAACAGGTCAACTGCTGCGTAGCCGAATTCCGGCCAGGTGTGTATAGCAAGATGTGATTCTGAAATAATCACGACGCCACTAACACCATAAGGGCTGAACATATGGAATTTTCTTTCAATAACTGTCGCCCCACATTCGACTGCCGCATCTACCATGGCATTTTCAATAAGCTCCACATTGTTCAGCACGTTTGAATTGCAGTTATAGAATTCTGCAAGTATGTGACGTCCTAAATTTGTTATGGAAAATTGTTTCTTGTCAATTTCAGCATATATTTTCAATTCTTCTTCTCTCTCTACGACTATCAAATACCTATATAAAATTTTATTTTACTAGTTTAAAAAGTTACCATAGAAAATTTATATAATCAAGAAAATTGTAAAGTATTTTTTATATTGTTGAAAATTATAAAAATTTTTTAGGTGGTAAGGCGGCGCAGGACACATTTTTTGTTTTCCTTTCAGCTTAGCTTTGACGTATAAGTTAATTTTAAGGGGTAAACTGGCCGCGCAGCGGCCAGTTTACCCCTTTTAAAATTTTTTTTAACGCCGAGGGCAACTTGGATATATATGAAATTAACGACTACAACGCCGCAGCCTACTGATAGAAAATATTAATAAAATTAATTTACTAACGCGCTGCATTTGTTTAAATATCTCTCACATTGCTTTAGCCTATCGTAGCCAAGCATAATCCCTAAAATAAAATCCTCTTGAGGGCATAGTTCATAAAGATTAACTTTATTAAAGGATTTTACGATGTCTATACATGCTTTATCACCCAGATATACATTTATTTTTTCTTCTCCTATATAGTGTATCAGGTAAGCAACTCCTTCTTTATTGAGCCTTTCTTCAATTTTAGGCTGGTTGTCTGCTTTAAGTGTACATAAACTTAGGTTTCTCAGCCCTTTTTGGTATTCATATAAATTATGATAAAAAACATTCATTATTTTACCCAAGACTTTAAATGTTATCTTGGTAATATTGTAACATTTTGTAACTGAATGGTTTTTTAAGTAATATACCTGGTAACTTTTGCCTGACTGCCGGGTTTCTCAATCACTTGTCCCTGTCTGCACATTGGACAGTCACTAGGATCGAACACAACCGGGTCAAGCTGAACTAAAGATTTTATGTTAATGCCGGTCTTGCCCTGGGATCTGTCAATAATGCAGCCCACGCCTGCAACATGTGCATTGTATCCTTCTACAATTACTATATTTTCTTTCACGGATTTTGCAGTAGTAATAACATCTTCAATTATAAGTACTCGATCTCCTTCGTTTATTCGGAAGCCACGCCGTAAGGACATAAATCCATCTTTTCTTTCTGTAAAAATGGAGAGTTTCTCGAGGGCTCGTGCTACTTCATAACCTATAATAACCCCACCTAAAGCAGGGCCAAGCACTACATCAATTTCATCTTTGTTAAACATGGCAGCTATCTGTCTTCCGGCAATTTCTGCGTATTTGGGATGCTGCAGCAGTTTTGCGCATTGAAAATATTTGTCGCTGTGCAATCCTGAACTTAATTCAAAATGCCCTTCTAAAATACCCTGTGTTTCTCTTAAATGATCCAAAACTTCCATACTGGCTTACTTCCTTTATCTTAAACTATCTGCTAATTCCTTGATACTATTATATCCTCTGGTTTCCATAAAGTCATTAAGTTCATCAGCCAGCTTTTCGCTTATGTCGGGTTGTGTGAAGGTGCCTGTCCCTATTTGTATAGCATCAGCGCCGACTGCAATGAACTCAAGTATATCGTTAAGGTTATTTATACCGCCCATCCCTATTATTGGAAGGTCAGTGTGCTGTCTTATTTCATATATAAAGTTTAAGGCAATAGGTTTTATGCATTTGCCTGACAGCCCGCCTTTTATGAATTTATAGCCTTTATAATCAGAGTTTATATTAATATTCATTGCTTTAACAGTGTTTATTGCAGATATAGCATCCCCTCCCGCTTTTTGCACGGCCCATGCAATTTTTTCAGGGAAGGAAACATTTGTTCCAAGTTTTACAATAAGTGTGCCGGTAAATACTTCCCGAACAGAACAAATCAGCCGGCAGATAGTTTCTTCATCTTTGCCAAATTCCAGGCACCCTTTTTCTACGTTGGGACAGGATAAATTCAGCTCAATTGCATTTAGTTGGTTGTTTTCGCAGATTTTTGCGATTTGTTTGTATTCTTCCAGGCTTTCTCCGGCTATATTTACTATAAAAGTAATGTTATTTTCCTTTAATACAGGTAATTTTTCTTCAACAAATTTATGTATGCCGACATTTTCCAGTCCAATTGAGTTTATCATTCCGTTAGGTACTTCTTTTATTCTGGGTTGAGGATTTCCCTGCCTTGGATGAAGTGTTATTCCTTTGGTTATGAGGGCTCCAATTTTTGTTAAATCCATGAAATCTTTGTATTCAGTATTATACCCGAATGTACCGGAAGCGGTAATAATAGGATTTTGTAGTATAAGAGAACCTATTTTAACCTTCATCCCCATATTATCTCCTCTCCCTTAAAGACAGGCCCGTCTTTACAGATTTTTGCGCTTTCCAGTTTATCCCCCTTTTTAATTTTTATTGCGCAACCCATACATACTCCTGTGCCGCAGGCCATGTCGCCTTCGAGGGCGACTTCTATGTCTATATTTTTTTTCAGGGCAATTTCTGTTACGTATTGCATGGCGGGATTAGGCCCACAAATACAGATTATATCAGGTTTTGCCTGGCTCAATATATACTCAAAATGATCATTTAACCTGCCTTTTAGCCCTGAAGAACCATCTTCTGTGATGCAGTATGTATATTCATTGTCTGTTTTGTATTTGCTTTTAAAGCAACCTATAGATTTATACGGTATTTTCTTCTGTTCAAGGATATTTCCCATAAAAATAATAGGCGCAATGCCTACACCGCAGCCTATTAAAAGATAATTTTTATTTTCTATACTGAATCCATTTCCCAGCGGACCTATAACATCTGCTGTGTCACCTGGTTTTAACGCTGCAAGGTATTCAGTGCCTGTTCCCTTAATTTTATAGATTAAATCAAAAGTATTTTCTGTTACGCCTGCTATGCTGAGGGGCCTTCTCAGGGTCAAATCAGCGCACTTAACCGACACAAACTGGCCAGGGCTGGAATTATGGGCAATACTACCACCCTCCAGTACCATCTTATATATTTTGTCGGAAATTTCTATATTTTCCAGAATTTTTAGGAAAAAAGGACCTTTATTTTGCATAATACTAAAATACTTCGGAGGAGGGTATTTTTCAAGTAAAAATGTCTAATTTATAAGAAATAAAACTTCCCGTATAACCTTGGCGGCGGTTATAGAAGAAACTTTTGACGAATCATAATGAGGGGAAAGCTCTACAACATCCGCACCCACAATATTTAATCCCTGCATTGTGATAAACCACTCTATTAATTCATTAAAGCTCATGCCTCCGGGTTCAGGCGTGCCTGTCCCCGGCAACACAGATGGATCAAGCACATCCAGGTCTATAGTTAAATAAACAGGCTTGTTTTTTACTTTTTTCAGTAAATCATCAGGAGTTTTCACAAGAGTGTTATGTTGTTCAATCCACTCGTATTCTTCTTTTGTGCCGGAGTGGATGCCTATTTGCGCGATGTTTTCGGACTTTATAAATTCAGATGTTCTCCTTATAACCGTAGAATGGCATAAAGATTCATTTAAATATGTATCATTCAGGTCAGCATGGGCGTCAAAGTGAATTACAGACAGTTCAGGGTATTTTTTATAGCAGGCTTTCAACGCTGGCAGGGTTATAAGATGCTCACCGCCTATGCCAAGCCATTTTTTATTATGTGAAAAAGTTTCCTGTGCTGCTTTTTCTATTTTTAATAGTGTGTCTTCCCTGTTGCCGAACTGGAATTCCAGCTCACCTGCATCATAGAACTTAATGTCAGTCAGGTCTTTTTTAAAAACAGGTGAATAGGTTTCTATGTCAATTGATGAAAGCCTGATGTCAGCAGGGCCAAAGCGGGCGCCTGGTCTTGAGCAGCAGGTGCCGTCATAAGGTAGACCCACCATTACAATGTCTGCTTTGTTAAAATTATCTGTGGATGCCATCCAATTTTTCGATAAAAAAGGGCCGGTTAGCATTATTATCTCCTGCACACAGGGCAATCGAGGTTTTTAGTCAGGTTTATTTTTTTAAATTCCTGCTTAAGCCCATCATAGCATAAAAGTTTATTAACCAGGGGCTCGCCAATCCCCAATATAACCTTCACAGTTTCCATGGCCTGAATTGAAGCAACAGTGCTGACTGCCGGGCTAATGACTCCTTTTAAAACAGAAGATAATTCAGAATCAGGGAACAGGCACCTCAGGCAGGCATTATCTCTTGGGATAATAGTAGTAACCTGGCCGAAAAACTCTGTTACTCCGCCATGGATAAGGATTTTTTCGCTTTTAATACAAGCCTCATTAAGTATAAATTTGGATTCAAACGAGTCAAAACAATCAATTATAATGTCATAACTTTTTAAAAAATCATAATTGCTTTCATCAAGCCTAAGCTGGTAAATTTCTGTTTTAATATCGGGATTGTAACTGTTTATCCAATCTTTTGCAGAATCAACCTTGAATTTGCCTATGTTTTCAGGTTTATGAATAAACTGCCTGTTTAAATTCGAGATTTCAACAACATCGTTGTCAACAAGCCCTAAAGTCCCGACACCTACGGATGAAAGTGCTGCAATTACGCCAGAGCCTAGTCCCCCGCAACCGGCAATCAGGACTTTTGAATTTAAAAGCTTTTTTTGGCCTTCAATTCCAATATTTTCTATAAGGATATTCCTGCTATATCTTTCCAAGGGCTTGGTCTATGTCCTCAATAATATCATTTACATCTTCAATACCCACACTCAGGCGGATAAAGTCCTCTGTAACGCCTGTTGCAATTCTCTCTTCCGGCGAAAGCTGCTGGTGAGTAGTGCTTGCGGGGTGAATTACCAATGTTTTAGCATCACCAATGTTTGCAAGGTGGGATAACAGTTTAACACTATTGATAAATTTAATTCCGGCTTCTTTTCCCCCTTCAATTCCAAAGCCGATCAGGGCTCCGAGTCCCGGATAATTCACCCAACTCACGCTTTTATGCGCTTTCAGGAATTCGGCAACCGCATGCGCATTGTCCTGGTGGCGTTGCATTCTCAGGGCAAGGGTTTCTATTCCCTGCAAAATAAGGAATGAATTAAACGGGCTTATTGCAGGGCCAAGGTCTCTTAAAAGCTGAAGTCGGGCTTTCAGTATATATGCCGAATTTCCGAATTTTTCAGTGTATTTAATTCCGTGATAGCTGGAATCCGGCTCGGTTAATTCAGAAAATTTTCCTGATTTTTCCCAGTCGAATTTTCCTGAATCAACTATTAAGCCTCCGATGGAAGTACCATGCCCTCCCAAAAACTTGGTTGCTGAATGAACTACAATATCAGCACCGTGCTCAATAGGTTTTAACAAGTAAGGAGTAGGTACTGTGTTATCAACAACTAGCGGAATTTTATGCTTATGGGCTACTTCAGACATTTTTTTAATATCAGGAATGTTTAATTTAGGATTTCCAATGCTTTCAATATAAATAAGTCGTGTTTTTTCAGTAATAGCTTTATCAAAGGCCTCAATATCCTCAGGGTCAATGAATTTAGTATTAATTCCAAGTTTCCTGAGAGTGTGTTCGAATAAGTTGTAAGTTCCACCGTATAAGGCGGTAGAGGAAAGTATTTCATCGCCTGATTTTGCGATGTTTAAAATCGCAAGTGTGATTGCTGCCTGGCCTGAAGCTGTAGCAAGCGCGCCGACCCCGCCTTCTAAAAGAGCTATCCGCTTTTCAAGCACGTCTGTTGTAGGGTTCATCAGCCTTGTGTAAATATTTCCAAATTTTTTCAGCTCAAATAAATCTGCTGCGTGCTGTGTATCCTCAAAGCAGTATGACGTTGTCTGATATATGGGCACCGCGCGGGAATGAGTTGCCGAATCCGGTTCTTGTCCGCCATGTATAGCTAGTGTATTGAAATTCATGCTTGTAGGGCTCCTTTGTTAGCTTGTATTGTTTTATTTATGTCGTCCTCGGTGTGGGCATATGATATAAAAAACGCCTCAAACTGGGAAGGTGGTAAGTATATTCCCTGATTGAACATATATGTGAAATATTTTGCATATTGTTTTGTGTCCGAGCTTTTGGCATCGGAATATCCCTGAACAGGCCTGTCTGTAAAAAATAGGGTAATCATTGAGCCAACCCGGTTAACTGCTGCCTTAATCCCGGCATTTTTTATGTTATTTTCTATGCCTTTCTGTAATTTTTTACCTTTTTCTTCAAGATTCTGGTATATTTCAGGATTGTTTTTCAGGATTTTCAAAGTGGCTAATCCTGCGCTCATTGCAACAGGGTTACCGGATAAGGTTCCTGCCTGGTAAACAGGACCAACTGGCGAAATTTTTTGCATTATTTCACGTTTGCCGCCATAAGCCCCGACAGGAAGCCCGCCACCAATTATCTTTCCAAAGCAGGTTAAGTCGGGTTTTACATTATACAAACTTTGAGCACCGCCTAGTGCTACCCTGAATCCTGTCATGACCTCATCAAAAATTAATAAGGAACCATACTTTATTGTTATTTCTCTTAAAAAGTTTATGAATTCCTGCTTAGCCGGTACAACACCCATGTTTCCGGCAACAGGCTCTATTATAATACCTGCTATGTCTTCACCATGAATATCAAACAGGTTTTGTACTGATTCATTGTTGTTATAATCAGCAATAAGTGTATGTTTTATCACATCTTCAGGTATTCCTGGACTGCTAGGATAGCCATGTGTCAGTGCACCTGAGCCTGCCTGGATAAGAAAACTATCTGCATGGCCGTGGTAGTTGCCAGCAAACTTGATGATTTTTTGTTTTCCGGTGTAGCCTCTTGCAAGCCTGACAGCGCTCATTGTTGCTTCTGTGCCGGAGTTCACCATTCTGACCATTTCAACAGATGGAACCAGCTCTGTAATAAGCTTTGCCATTTCCACTTCCATTGCAGTAGGTGCGCCAAAGCCTATTGCAGTATCGATCTGGTTTTTTAACGCATCAATAACAGCTTTATTTCCATGACCTAAGATCATTGGCCCCCAGGAACTCACAAAATCAATGTATTCATTTCCGTCCTCATCATAAACCTTGCTGCCTTCACCTCTTACTAAAAATGGCGGATTCATGCCGATTTCCCTGAATGCCCGCACTGGGCTGTTTACCCCGCCTGGAATGTATTTTTTGGCTTCTTCAAATAAAGCTTTTGATCTATCAAGATTCATTATTATTCCTCTCTTAAATATTTTGCGGCATCCTTTGCAAAATAAGTTATTATCAAATCAGCGCCTGCGCGTTTTATGCCGGTCAGCATCTCCATAACCACGCTTTTTTCGTCAATTAATCCCTGAGAAGCTGCGGCTTTAACCATTGCGTACTCGCCGCTCACATTATACGCGGCAATTGGGCAGTCAAAATTCTCTTTAAGCCTGTAAATTATGTCCTGGTATGCTAACGCTGGCTTAACCATCAAAATATCAGCGCCTTCCATCAGATCAGCTTCGGCTTCCATTAAGGCCTCGTTAGTATTAGCCGGGTTCATCTGGTAACTTTTTCTGTCGCCGGATTTTGGCGCGGAATCCGCGACTTCCCGGAAAGGCCCGTAAAATGATGAGGCGTATTTTACGCTGTATGACATTATAGGTGTATATTCAAAGCCTTCATCATCAAGTATATCTCTAATTGCGTTAACTCTCCCATCCATCATGTCAGATGGTGCAACCATATCAGCGCCTGCTTTAACATGAGAAAGTGCGGTTTTTGCCAGTAATTCGAGAGTAGGATCATTTAATACTTTGCCGTCTTTAAGCACGCCGCAATGACCGTGGGAGGTGTACTGACAAAGGCAGACATCCGTAACTACCAATAAATCAGGGGCTATTTCCTTGATTTTCCTGATGCCCTTCTGCACAATGCCGTTATCGTCGTAAGCGTTGCTGGCCAGATCGTCCTTATAACCGGGGAGGCCAAAAAGTAATATAGCCGGGATTTTAAGGGATAGAATTTCTTTTATCTCTTCTTCCAATCTGTCTATGGATATATGATACTGGCCTTTAAGGGAAGGTATTTCTTTTTTAATGTTGTTACCTTCAACTAAAAACAAGGGATAAATAAGATTTTTAACTGACAGGCGCGTTTCCTGCACCATTGTGCGGATGGTTTGGCTTGTTCTTAATCTTCTTCCTCTATAAAACATCTGTTAACCTTTCTATTGTGTACTCTTCAGGCATTATATGTACTGTTAAGCCGAGGCCTTTTGCTGTTTCAGCAGTTATTGGGCCAATACAGGCAATTTTTTTATTGTTTAACAAGTTTAAGTTTTCTTTCCCAAGTATTTCAACAAAGTTTTTAACCGTTGATGAGCTGGCAAAAGTAATTGTATCAATATCCTGCAAAATTTCTTTTAATTCATCTGCTGATTTATTCGGCAATGTAGTCTTATATAATGGTAAAACCGTAACTTCTGCGCCAAGTTCCTGCAATTGTTGCGGTAAGACTTCCCTTGCAACATCAGCTCTGGGGATTAAAACCTTATCACATTTTTTAATCAAGGGTTTTAATTCTTCTATTAAAGCTTCTGCTATGTATTCAGAAGGTGTTATCTCAACCTTTAAGTGATATTTCTCAACTGCCTGTTTGGTAGCCTCACCAATAGCGCAGATTTTGGCATTACCAATGCTCCTGACATCATCAAGTTTTTCAAAAAATACTTCAACACCGTTTACGCTGGTGAAAATTATCCAATCATAGTTGTTTAAGCCTTGTAGTTCAAATTCCAGAGGCTGAATTTCAATTGTTGGAAACTCTACAGCCATTCCGCCCAATTCCTTAATCTTCTGTGAAAGCGCGCTGGCCTGATGCCTTGCTCTTGTAACAAGTATTTTTCGTCCAAATAAAGGCTTTTTCTCAAACCAGTTAATGTATTCCCTTAAATTTATTACTTCTCCTACTGCTATAATGGCGGGATGAGTTATACTATCAACTTTATTCCCAATATTTTCCAGGGTTCCTGTTGCAACTTTTTGCTGTGGAGTGGTTCCTTTTGATATTACTGCAACTGGTGTAGAAGGCGCTTTTCCATATTTTTGAAGTAAGGAAGTTATTTTAGGCAGGTTATTTAGTCCCATTAAAAATACAAGAGTGCCGGATAATTTAGAGAGCAGCTCATAATTAACGCTTTCTTCTTCTTTTGTAGGGTCTTCGTGGCCTGTAATTACGTGAAATGAGGTACTAATAGCTCTATGAGTAATTGGAATCCCTGCATAAGCAAGAGCAGCTATTGATGAAGAGATTCCTGGCACTATTTCAAATGGAATATTGTTTTCCTTTAATGCAATTGCCTCTTCTCCGCCTCGTCCAAAAACGAAGGGATCTCCGCCCTTAAGTCTTACAACAACTTTATCTTGTTTAGCTTTTTCAACAAGAAGTTCATTTATTTTGTCCTGTGGAAGGGTATGCTGATTTATTTTCTTGCCAACATAGATTATTTCAGCATCTTGCTTTGCATAAGATAGCAATTGATCGTTAACCAGGTTATCATACACGATCACATCTGCTTTTTTTGTACATTCCAGGCCCTTCAGGGTTATTAAATCTTCATCCCCCGGCCCTGCGCCTACTAGATATACAATTCTTTGCAAGCTGAACTCCTAATTCCTCAAAACTTTCCACTTCACCAGTAATTTTTTCTTTATATATCTTAGCGTTTTTCTCATCGCCAATAAAGCCGTCAATTATAAGTTTGTTATCTATTATTCTACTATAAGCGCCGACAGGTATTTCGCATCCGCCGTCGATTTCCCGCAGGAATGCCCGCTCTGCGCGCACGCAGGTAGCGTCTTTTTCATCATTTAAAACTTTAACAATATTAAATATTTCTGAATCCCCTTTTCTAACTTCAAGTGCAAGTGCGCCCTGGCCTACGGAAGGAATAAAATCCTCAATTTCAAGATAATTTATACTAAGATCTTCGCCTTTATTCCAACCCAGCCTTTTTATGCCAGCGACTGCCAGGACTATTGCGTCAAATTCCCCTTCTAAAAGTTTTCTTATTCTTGTGTCAATATTGCCCCTTACAGGTTTAAACTGAAAATCAGGATATAACGCCTTTAATTGTAGCATTCTTCTAACGCTGCTCGTGCCAATAACCGCATTATCAGGCAGTTTTTTGTATATTAAAACATCACGCGGGTCTTCTCTTTTTAAAATTGCGCCTATTTCGAAATCTTCAGGCAGGGTGTGAGGCACATCCTTCATGCTGTGAACCGCAAAATCAATACTGCCGTCCAGCAAAGCCTCTTCAATTTCCTTTATAAACAGGCCTTTTCCCCCGATTTTGCTTAATTCCTTATCCAGGATTTTATCGCCAGTGGTTTTTATTACTTTTATATCTATTTCCAGCCCTTTGTGCATATCTTTCAGGGCTTGCACGACCATGCCGGTCTGGGTTAAAGCCAGCTTACTTCCCCTGGTTCCTACTGTGACCCTTTGCTTCATCAAATGCTTCATTTAATAATTTATTCGCTTTTTCCAGCGCCTTATCTTTTTTATTTTCCTCTATTAAATTAATAATATCAGAATATACCAATTCCTTGTATAAATTTTCCCGCAAAGTTATATTAGGAATTTCTTTTGAAGCCTTTTCTCTTATATTGCCTAAAATATTTAAAAATTTTGCATAATGCGGACCAAATTGTTTTTCCAGGTCTTCTCTTATCTTTTTTGCAAGTGCAGGGCTTTTGCCGTTCGTGGAAACAGTTATCGTCAGGTCGCCCTGTTCTATAATGGAAGGTACAATGAAGTCGCATAAATCAGGATCATCCACTACATTAACAGGAATTCCCTTTGTCTTTGATATTTTTGCAATCTCCCGATTTGTCTCCGTGGAATCTGTTGCTGCAAATACTAAAACAGCATTTTTAATATCTGCCGGTTCAAATTTTTTCTGAATCCAGCAAATTTTGCCTTCATGGCAATAGGTTTTTAATTCCTCGCACAGTTCCTCGCTAATTACATTTACTTTAGCTGAAGAAAATAATAATGAGGTTATTTTTCGCAACGCAACCTTACCGCCGCCTATTACGAGGCAGTTTTTTCCTATTATATCAAGCATTATAGGGTAATAACGAGTCATCTGTTCTTTATAAGCACGAGGACTTCATCTTTCCCAACAAGCTTCAGGTTATTTCTTGCAAGTTCTTCAATTCCTTTATAAGAAGAATAAACCTTAAGCTGGGTTTTAAGCTGCTGGTTCTTTTTTTGAGCGCTTTCATTAAGCTGTTGAAGTGTATTTATCTGGTTATTAAGAACAATATATCGTGTAAAGTTATATAATGAGCCGCATAAAAACTGAAGCAGGCACACAAAAAGAATGAGTGCCAGAAAAAAATAGTAGACTCGTCTTTTATATATTTTTCGCATTTGTAATTTTGTAGGACAAACAGAACTATCCATTAAAATATATTCCCAACTCTTACCTTCTTCTATTTTAAATAAGCTTGAAGTTTATGTCCAGTATTAAAAATGTTATAATAATCACGCACTATTTGAGGAGATTTTATTCATGTTTCAAAATAATTTAAGGAATGCGTATGAAATAGATTTTAAAATTTATGGCGATGACATGCAGTTTGTCGAAATTGAATTAGACCCAAATGAAGCTGTCATAGCAGAAGCCGGCTCAATGATGATGATGGATGAAGGGATTGAGTTGGATACAATATTCGGTGACGGTTCAAAACAGTCAGACGATTTAATAGGAAAACTTGTGGGTGCAGGTAAAAGGCTCCTGACAGGAGAAAGTCTGTTTATGACAGTGTTTACTAATAAGGGTTATGGAAAGCAGAAGGTAAGTTTTGCCGCACCGTTCCCGGGGAAAATCATTCCTGTTGACCTGAGTACTTTTGATGGAAAGATAATATGCCAGAAAGATTCATTCCTTTGCGCTGCAAAAGGTGTATCTGTAGGAATGGAATTCCAGAAACGTCTGG